>CABQBF010000138.1 GCA_902462325.1 uncultured Peptococcaceae bacterium | reverse complement strand
TGGCTGTCACCGGATAGTCGGCGATGCAGTAAAAGGCCGAGAAAAAACGGTCCAACTGAAAGGCGCGGCGGTGGGCCTCCATATAAGGGTGGCTGCAGTTGCTGAGAAAGATTAATTGGTATCCTGCAGCTTTTAACTGGGCTAGGGTATCCAGCGCACCGGGGTAAAGGCGGGCGCAGCCCTGTTGGGTGAGCCGCAGCATTTCGGCGCCTACTGTTTTACTGGCTGCTTTCCATTGTGTTTCGTGTAGATGGGGCAGAAAGGTAGTCCACATCTCCTGGGCCGTATAGCCCAGCCAGCGGCCAATTTGGGTATCGGGAATATGCTGCTCTGGCGCCAGACCTTGCCGCACTAGGTCGGCATAGGCCAGGCGAAAGGCCGGCGCATACACGTGCAGGCTTTGGTGCAGCGTGCCGTCATAATCCAAAAACAGCGTGACAGGCTTAGGCCATGGCACGGATTAAATTCACCATTTCAATGGCGCCCATAGCGGCGTCATAGCCTTTGTTGCCTGCTTTGGTGCCGGCCCGTTCAATGGCCTGTTCAATGTTTTCGGTGGTCACCACGCCAAACATAACCGGAATCTGGCTGCTCATGGACACCTGAGCAACGCCTTTGGATACTTCATTGCACACATAATCGTAGTGGCTGGTGTTGCCGCGGATAACGGCGCCTAAGCAGATAACGGCGTCATATTTGCCGCTGTTGGCCATTTTGGAAGCAATCAGCGGAATTTCAAAAGCGCCGGGCACCCAAGCTACATCAATGCAGTCGTCGGCTACGTCGTGACGGGTTAAAGCGTCTACTGCGCCGGAGAGCAGTTTAGAGGTGATAAATTCGTTGAACCGGGCAACAACAATACCAATTTTCATTTCTTTTGATACTAAATTTCCTTCAAATACGTTCATGATAAAGACTCCTTTTTAAATATTTTTTCTACACTTTGATTTTTTTCTATCCATCGTTTTATTTGCTACCGTTTTTGTCATCCTGAGCGATAGCGAAGGATCTTCTGTCCGGGTTTATTTTTTGCTACCCTTCGCCTATCCCTCCGTGGCTTCGTACAAATTACTGCGCAGTTCACCTCGATTGGGACTAGCGTCCATCTCGGTTGAACAGCTTGCAATTTGTACGCCCCAATTCGGAATTTTGGCGAAGGCAGCGGGGTGGCGAAACCCATAGAAGGATAGAGAGTGCCTTAATTTTTCTGTATTCTGTGCGGCAGATACGTTGTAGGGGATGCTGCTCACAGCATCCCGCTTGTAGGCCAGTGAATTTGGGCGATTCCTATCCAAAACAATGACGCCAGGCGCGAAAAAGATCAGCGTAATGGCTCATGATGTATGGGGTGGGCGCTTTGCTCAGTCATTATTTCTCTATAATGGTTGGACCAAATTGTTTCACGTGAAACATTTGCAATTTGCTTGCCGATGTTTCGGCAAACTGGTCTAGACGGCGCACTTATTCATTGTAATTCAGCAGATGTCCCATTTTATGCTGTTTGGTTTGTAAATAGGACAAATCGTGTTCGGTGGCGCACATTTGAATGGGCAGCCGTTCGACAATATCCAGCCCGAAGTTGGACAGTTGATAAACCTTGTCGGGATTATTGGTTAAAAGCCGCAGGGTTTTGGCGCCTAAGTCCCGCAGGATTTGAGCGCCGATAAAATATTCCCGCAGGTCGTCGGCAAAGCCTAGGGCGCGGTTGGCTTCTACCGTATCCATACCCTGATCCTGCAGGGCGTAGGCTTTCAGCTTATTGATGAGGCCGATGCCCCGGCCTTCTTGACGCATATACAGCAAAATGCCCCGGCCTTCCTGCTCAATTTGGGTCATAGCGGCGGCAAATTGCTGACCGCAGTCACAGCGCAGCGAGCCGAACGCATCGCCGGTTAAACACTCGGAGTGTACCCGGCACAGCAGATTTTCGCCGTCGCCGATGTCGCCTTTGACTAAGGCCACGTGATGTTCGCCGTTTAATTTGTTGATGTAGCCATAAGCAGTGAAATGGCCGTAGCGGGTTGGCATATCGGCTACCGCTACCTGTTCCACCAGTTTGTCGTGTTGCTTGCGATAATTTTGCAGCGCTTTGATGGAAATAAATTTTAAGTTCCATTTTTTGGTCAGCTCTATCAATTCAGGCGTGCGCATCATGGTGCCGTCCTCCCGCATGATTTCACAGCACAGGCCGCACTGCTGTAAACCGGCCAGCCGCAGCAGGTCTACGGTGGCTTCGGTGTGGCCGTTGCGCTCTAATACGCCGTTGCGTTTGGCCATCAGCGGAAACATATGGCCCGGACGGCGGAAATCCTCTGGTTTGGCGTCGGGACTGATGCAAGCCCGGGCGGTGATGCCCCGTTCTTCGGCAGAGATGCCGGTGGTGGTGGTAATGTGGTCCACCGAAACGGTAAAGGCCGTTTCATGGTTATCGCTGTTGTCGGTCACCATCTGCGGAAATTGCAGCTTTTTGCACAGCTCGATGCTCATTGGCATACAGATTAATCCTTTGCCGTGCATGGCCATAAAGTTGACATTTTCGGTGGTGGCAAATTGGGCGGCGCAGATGAAGTCGCCCTCGTTTTCCCGGTCGGGATCGTCGGTAACCAGAATAATTTTGCCCTGGCGCAAATCCTCCAGCGCTTCTTCGATGGTGTTAAACGTAAATGTATTGGATGTTGTCATAGCTTATCCCTCCAGATAACCCGCTTGGGCCAATAAGGCCATAGTGATATTGCTTTTGGTGCTTGTATTGGTTTGGGGAGCCGGTTGGCCCAACCATTTTTCTACATATTTGCCAATGCAGTCGTTTTCCAGATTGACCACATCGCCGCTGTGCCTTGCAGCCAGCGTGGTGTTGGAGGCGGTGTGGGGAATGATGGACACGCTGAAATCTTTAGCGGAAACTTTGGCTACGGTCAGGCTGATGCCGTCAATGGCAATGGAGCCTTTTTCGATAATGTAGCGCAAAATGTCGGCGTCTGCCTGAATGGTGTACCAGACGGCGTTGTCGTCCCGCTCAATTTGGCTGATGACGCCGGTGCCGTCAATATGGCCGCTGACGATATGACCGCCAAACCGTCCGTTGGCTGCCATGGCCCGCTCCAGATTGACGGTGCTGCCGCTGTGCAGCTTGCCCAGTGAGGACCGGTTCAGCGTTTCATGCATAACATCGGCGGAAAAAGCCGACGGCGTCAACGCGGTTACAGTGAGGCAAACACCGTTGACGGCAATGCTGTCGCCCAGTTTGACATCGTCCAGTATGGTACGGGCCTGAATGGTCAGAACGGCGGAGTTGACTCCTTTTTTGATGGACGCTACAGTGCCCACTTCTTCGATTATGCCTGTAAACATGGCAAGACCTCGCTTTCCAGTAATAAATCGTCTCCGAAATGGATGATCTGCGGTGGAGCCAGCCGCACCGCCTGGGCCGGGGTATCTATGCCCAGCCCCTCTACCGGAGATTTGGCTTCTGCACCGCCGAACAGTTTGGGTGCAATGTAGGCTTGCACCTTGTGAACAATGCCGCTTTGCAGCGCCGCCCAGTTTAAGGTGCCGCCGCCTTCCAGCAGAATGCTGTCAATTTTTTGCTGGCCCAGCGCCTGCATCAGCCGTTGTAAATCAAGATGCCCCTTTTGCTCCGGCACCATGCAAATCTGGCAGTTGACTTGCCGATAGAGTGTCAGCTTTTCATCATCATCACAACTGGTGGCAATGATAGTCGGCACATCCTTGGCAGTCTGCACAATCTGGCTGGTCAGCGGTGTGCGCAGGTGGGTATCGCAGATGACGCGCACCGGATTTTTGCTGTCGGGCAGACGGCAGGTTAATAGCGGATCGTCTGCCAATACGGTGCCCACGCCTACCATAATGGCGCTGTAGCGGTGCCGGTCCTGCTGTACCTGCTGACGGGCCGCTTCGCCGGTAATCCATTTGGATAAACCGGAACGGGTGGCAATCTTGCCGTCCATGGTCATGGCATATTTCATCACCACATAGGGCGTTTGATGCTGGATGTAGTGCAGAAAGACCTGATTGAGTCGATCGCATTGTTCCCGCAGCACGCCTTCCGTCACAGCGATACCGTGCTGCCGTAATATGGCTACGCCTTTGCCCGCCACCAGCGGATTGGGGTCTGGCGAGCCGATAACCACGCGGCTGATACCGTTTTCGATAATGGCTTCGGTGCAGGGCGGCGTTTTGCCGTAATGGCAGCAAGGCTCTAAGGTTACATAGAGCGTAGCGCCCTGGGGTGATTGGGTGCAGGCGGCGAGGGCGTTGCGTTCTGCGTGTAATTGGCCATACCGTTGATGATAGCCGCTGCCGATAATCTCGCCGTTTTTGACAATCATCGCGCCTACCATCGGATTGGGTGCTGTCCAGCCGCAGCCCTTTTGCGCCAATTCCAATGCCAGTTTCATATAAGCTTCATCGGTCAAGAGAAACACCTCCTAATTAAAAATGCCCCGAACCAAAGGTTCAGGGCTGTTGTCATGCTTCGTGAGAATAAATTGCAGAAACTGCTGCAATAAAAAACTCTGAAATGATTTCCATCATCTCAGAGCCAAGATTGCCATTTCATGCAGATATTCTGCGCGTTGAGTATCTTCTTTATCCAGACTGTACTGTCGGCTTCGGAATTACACCGAATCGGCCTTGCGGCTCGTGGGCTATACCACCGGTAGGGATTTACACCCTGCCCCGAAGATTGTTTTATGAAGTTAAGTTAAGTATAGAACGGTGGTAGCATGTTGTCAAGAAAAAAATAAGAAAACAGAAAATACCTCGGTTTTTTTATGATTGGGAAAACAGAACATGATGTCATCAACGTGATGAAAGCAGAAAAAATGATTGCCTGCGGATAATGGGTCAGGTCGTAAATGATGCAAATGGTCGTTTTTTCGCTGTAAGTGGTCAAACCAATTACGGAATCTGCTGTTATAATAAAATTAGAAAATGAAATAGATAAAAGCTGATTAAGAAATCGCTGACGGCTATGTCGAGAAGCTGTTGCGGAGGGTCGCCAGCGGCAATAGCACGTTATTGGATGGGAGGAATTTTTGTGACAGGCAGACTTTCAAAATCGGCGTTACTATCCTTTTCCTGTTTATCGGCGGTGCTGCTGCATATTGTGGTGGCAGAGCCGCAGCTTTACCGACAGGTTTTACAGCCGGCAGCGGTTTGGTTGCTGCAGCAGGGTTATCTTTTAGGAGCCTACGCAGTGGGCGGTTTTCTGGAATTGTCCTGCTGGCTGCCGTTGGGCTGGATTGCCGGATGCTTTCTTATTTCAGCTTTGACAGCCTTTGTTTTGAGCGAAAAGCGGTATCCCTTATATTGGCTTTGTCCAGTGAGTTGCTTTCTGTTAGGCTGGTTTCAGATGGGCGACGGCGTTGTTTTGACACTACTCTGCTATAGTTTGCCTTCCTTGCTTGGGATTCAGACCGGAAGCTGGCGGGACCGCCGCCGTAAAAAATTTCAGGCGCTGCATGGAGACTGAGCGTGTAATGTATCAATTTTTCGATTGCAAAATAGTAAGAAACATGGTAAACTGTTGGTAATTTCTATTATACAAAACCAGAGAGGATGGTTACAATGCTGCATCGTGTATCGAAGGGTGTGATTTTGGCGCTGGGCTTGTATGGCTTGCTGCTAGGGGCTTGTCTGTTTGCGCCAGAGCTGATGGAACCCTATTTACTGCCGTTATTTGAACTGCCTTTGTTCGGCCTCTTGTTTTTTGGTTTGGTCATTCCGAACAGTCTGATAGCTGGAGGCGGTCCGTTTATGCTTTGCGTATTCCTGTTTTGCTTTGTACCGGCCTTTTTGCTGCGCTGGCGCATTCCGGCACAAGCAAAGCATTTTACCAAATGCTGGCCTGTTATTTGTTTTATGCTGGGTATTTCCTATCATCTTGGAGCGTGGAATTGGTTGGAATGTGACTGGTACATTCCCTTTTATCTGTGGATGCTGCCCGCTTTGGCCGGACTAGCCATCGGAAGGCTGGCCCAGCAGCGGGATTGAAAGGAGGCTGCTTTATGGAGGCCGTAGGAACGTTTTTGGGATATGTTATCTTTTATCTGATCTTTGCCCTGATTTTTGCTTGTGTCTATCTGATAGAAATTTTCGCCTACTTATCTTTGCCGGTCTGCTTGGTTTGCTTTATAGCTGCTCTGCTGCTGCATTATTTTTGTCATGATCATTTGCAGTGGCACTGGTATCTTCCGTTTGTCGCTACCTGCATAGCAATATTGTGGGCCTTGAGCTGCGGCGCTGATGTATTCTACTTTGCCGGCGGCAGCGTGTTGCTTCCCATCTGTTTGGGGATATTGCTTGGACGATGGGCGCATTGATGGAGCAGGACGTAATTCGTAAAAGTTTTAGGAGGCAGGAAGGATGCTGGAAAGAATACGCGCACTGTTTCAATCCATACCAACGAGCATGAAAGTGATTTTCATGGCATTATTATTAGGCGTTGTGTTGTTTCCCCGCTATATGGCGGCGCTGCCAATGGCTTTTTTGATAGATGCCCTGTTTTTGCTGATTCTTATTTTTAAGAGCAGTCAGCTTCACCTGTTAGCAATTATACTGGTATGCTTCTTCGTTGCATTTGTTTTACGTCGCTATTTACCGGAGCAATCGAAAAATTTATCGGGCTGTTGGATAGCAATTTGCACCATGGTGGTCTTTGCTTATGGCGATTTGTTTTACATGGATACCAACTTATACGCACCTCTGCCATACAATTTTGATATTCCCCTTTTGCTCTGCGCACTGCCCGCTTGGTGCGGCAGCGGCGTTGGCAAGTAGATGAAGCGTGGAGATTTAGAGTGATAAGTTCCTACAAGCTGTCAGCCGCGCAAAATGCAAAAAAGGAACAAGGCACTCGCTACCTTTCTATGGTTTTAAAAACTCCCCGCTACCTTTGCCCAAATTCCGACTTGGGGCGGATAATTTTGCAGG
>CABQBF010000137.1 GCA_902462325.1 uncultured Peptococcaceae bacterium | reverse complement strand
TTTCTTTGTATTTTTATTGATGCTTATTCGTTTCTATTTCATACCTTCTTTACAGAACCCAATTTATTTTGATATGTCACTATAACGTTTCATATCATTTAGAAAAAGATAACTTAAGTTATAACGAGGTAGGTATTATTAGGAAAAAAGGTGGGATTCGGTTCTAGTTTTGTTTGTAACGGAAATAACTGAACTAGAAGATATTATTTAAGAAATTTTTAGAGAAAAAATCATGAAAAGCTATTAGATGTGGTATAATATAGAATATTAATAGTTTCAATGTTAAAGGGGCAGGTGCAATGGATAAATTTTATATGCTTAATGAAAGAATAGACAGGTTTAATAAAGAAAGAGACTGGGATCAATTTCATACACCGTCAAATTTAGCAAAGTCTATATCTATAGAAGCAAATGAACTTTTGGAATGCTTTCAATGGAATGATACGGAGTTTAATCGGGAAAACGTTTTGGATGAACTAGCAGATGTCACAAATTATTGTATCCAAATGGCTCAGGTCCTTGGAGTTGATCTAATTGATGTTGTTAATACTAAGATGGATAAAACAGAGAAAAAGTATCCCGTGGAAAAGGCGAAAGGCGTTTCGACAAAATATGATAAATTATAAGAGTGAGGCTAGATGAAAATGGCCAAATATAACTGCATTGAATTGAATATAAGGGATGGAGAACTTTTAGGGCTTACGAAGTTGAGATCTATAGAAAAGGATGCGTTGAATTCCAAAAATTCTGTATATATTTATAAAGGTACAAAAACACAGAAGATATATATAGGACAGACAATACATTTTAGAGAAAGACATAAGCAGCACTATTCTAAAGATAAAGAAGTGTTTGAAAATGCTGATTTTGATAGTGTGTTGGTTATTTTTTCAAAATATTTTAATAAATCGGCGCTTGACGATGTTGAAATTCAGTTAATTACTTATTTTATTGCTGACAGTAGTAATTTTAAAAAACGGGAGGTGGAATTTGATCGTGAGGAAGTCATTAACAAAAAGAGAAAGAATACGGTTAATGAATATATTGGTCGAGAAAAGGTCGCCTCTGAAGTAATTTTACCGCTTTGGGAGGATGTGCTTTATCCTAATCAATGGGTAAATACGAAAACTATTGATGAATTAAGAGCAAAAGAATTAGTGAAATATAGTCCGATTAAAATTTTAACTGACGAGCAGTATGCATTAATTGACGAAATTATACAGCATCCTCAGAAGAATTATGTTATTAATGGGGATGCAGGAACAGGAAAAACTATTTTACTGACACATCTGGTAGCACGTTTGATAAAGGAAAATGAATATAATCGAATTGGTGTGATTGTACAGCCAAACTGGGCGAAAACAGCTTTGGAAATTTTCAAAGTTTACGGAATTAGTGGGCGGAATTTAACCATTGCGACCTCTACAAAGCTTATAAATACCCATGAAAACTTTGATATAATTATAGTAGATGAATCCCATAAATTGTCTCGAAAATATGGAAAGCAGCATCCATCCTTTAATGAAGTATATAAAATTGCAGAATTTGCAAATTGTAGCTCTCACTTGGAAATAATAAAGCGGTTGGGAAAACAAATTGTGCTTATGTATGATGTATTGCAAGCGATAAGACCAGCTAATATTACAAGGGACATGTTCAAGGATCTGACCGAAGGATATGAGAAAAGATTTTTAGCTACACAATTTAGAATTCAAACGTCAAAAGAGAAAAATTATACTTCAGATGATTATGTTGACGGTGTAAAATATCTATTATATAAAGATACGGGACTATTGGAATCAGAATTTACAAGTTTCAATTCAAATTTCAATAGAGATGTTTTCCGAGATAAGGAAGTGGATGCGTATTTTGGTTATTTTACCGAACAGCCTTTACATCAGCTCATTGATTGGATTGAAGAAGACAATAATTTTAATCCTGAACATATTAACCGTATATTGGCAGGGCTAGTCGAACCTTGGACGCAGAGTGATGGTAAAGATATTAACAAAAAGCATTGGCATGAAGGCGAGATTCATCGCCGATGGAACTCTACGCAAGAAAATTGGCTTAATAGTAAAGATTTAGATGCCGAAGAGCAGATTGGGTCGGTATTTGCGGTTCAAGGTTTAGATTTAAATAAAGTTGGAGTACTCATTGGTAATGATATTCAGGTGAATGAATTTGGGCAATTAGAGGGAAACCCAAAAGGCTTTTTGAATACAAATGGAATATTTACGCAAGAAGAGATGGAGATCCAAGAAAACAAAGATGAGTTTACACTTCTTGTTTTAAATAGTTATTATGTGTTGATGACGAGAGGTATAGATGGAATTCGTTTAGGCTTTTGGTACAATGATCAGTTCAGAAAATATATGGAGAAGACTTTAGATATTCTTAATTAAATATTATGAAAAATGGAAGAGACTAACGGTTTTTGCTTTTTTTTTCAGTGGGAGAAGGGTAAACCTTTATAATTGGCAATGCATCTATGGGAGTATCTATGTTGTTAGATTCCGTTGAGATGTTAAACAGATAATATACTGGGGGATCAATATATAAAGAGATAGTGAATTATTATATTAGATTTTTCTAGTGTAAGCGTATTCATCCTATTCGGTACGAATTAATCATTTGATGAAAGGATGATAATTGAGTTTGGACCGTGATAACACATAGAAGCCAAGAACCCGCGTTCAACGCGAGTTCTTGGCTTCTTTCCTTGCCGTCAATCATGATTGGCATTTTTAATTCTGTACAGAGATGGAGCCGGAGCGGGCTACTTCATCCTGGGTGTTGGCGTCTACACAGATGACCGAATAGGAGTAGGCTGCGCCCACTTCTACGTCATTGTCGGTAAAGCTGGTGCCGGTGATAATGGACCCTTTGCCAATCTGCACGCCGTCGCGGAACACGTAGTATTTGTAGCTGCCGTTGCCGGGTGCGTTCCAGCTTAATGTGACAACGCCGCTATTGCTGCTGCCGTTTAAAGAGATATTGCTGGATACTGTCGGTTGTTCCGGTGTGTTCGGCTGATTGTCTGGCTTGCTGTCAACCGGTGTAGAATCGGTTGGCTGCTGTATGCTGCTGGCTTGTGCCGCAAAGGACATAATGCCGGAAACGCCTAGCTGTTCTGAGCTTTGTTCATCGATGGCCACAACTTTATAGTAGTTGGTCACGCCGCCGACTGGATTGCTGTCGGTGTAGCTGGTCGATTTGGTAGCGTCCAGCGTATCGCCGTCGCTGAAGTCGGAAACGGTGGCGCGGTGAATCATGTAGACCACATTTTCTCCTTCCGATGGTGTCCATTGCAGTTGTACAGCGCGTAAGGTCTGGCTGGCGTCGTATTGGCCATTGCCGGATAAGGTAATGCTGGCCGCCGCTGCACCGGTATGGATTTCACATTCGGTGGTCAATTCCAACGAAGCGTCGGCAGGAACAGCGCCGTCAATGGGCACCCAAGGTTCGTGACGAACCAAGGCAACTCTGGTTTCAGCAGGACCTGGGCAACCTGGGCTCATTTTCTGACCGGATACAGGGCAAACTTCTACCGGTACCCAAACATCAGAGGTTTCTTTTGGAACATACTTGCTGTTAAACAATTCGCTCTTCGTATATTCGGCAGGCGTGAGGCTGCTGGGCAGCATACCCGATTTGGTATCAATGGTAACGCTGGTGATGCCGGAAGGCTGGCTAAAGTTTTCCGCTGGCAGACCTTCATGAATGGTATTCATCACCTTGCTGAAGATTGGCGCACAGATGGTGCCACCGAAGGCATTGCTGCCTAATTTTTTCGGGGTATCGTAGCCTACCCAAACAATCCCCACATAATGTTTGGTATAGCCGGCAAACCAAGCATCTTTATTATCGGATGTGGTACCGGTTTTCCCGGCTGTCTGATGGCCGCTGACCTTGGCGCGGGAGCCAGTACCGCTGGTAGCTGCGTCAATCAGGCAGCTTGTCAGCAGATAAGCGCTCTGTTCACTCATAACAACCTGTTTCTCTGTTTTGTGTTTCCACAGTACCTTGCCGTTTTTATCGGTGATTTTCGTAATAGCATAGGGCTGAATATAAACGCCGTTGTTGGCGAAAGCGCCGTAAGCGCCAGCCATTTCCAGCGGGGAAACACCGGTCGTCAAGCCGCCCAACGCGGTGGACAGATTGCGGTCTGTATCGGTCAGCTTGGAGAAGCCGAGACTTTTCGCAAACTTGTAACAAGCGTCGATGCCGGTCATTTCCATGGTTTTTACAGCAACCACGTTCAGAGAAGACACAATCCCTTTGCGGATGGTCACTAAGCCGTTATAGGTACGACTGCTGTTTTTAAAGACATGGCCGCTATAATCCTTTGGATAGTCGTCTACCACGGTGCCTGGGCCGTAGCCGGCTTCAAAGGCTGGCGCGTAAACGGCTACCGGTTTAAAGGAAGAACCGGGCTGACGGAAGGACTGGGTAGCGCGGTTTAATTCTCGGGCTGCTGATTGGTGCCGACCGCCGACAATCCCGCGGATTTCACCGGTTTCAGGGTCGGTGACAATCATGGCAGCCTGTACACTGTCATTTGGAAAGTTGCTGTCATTGCGGAACACTTCTTCCATGCGCTGCTGCACCGCAGCATCCATGGTGGTATAAATGACATAGCCGCCAGTATACAAGGTTTTGGCATCTTCTTCACTTAATTCTAAAGCGTCTAAGGCTTCTTCCACTACATGGTCCACAAAGGACTGATAAGTCATGTTATTGCCAGTTTCTTTAGCAGTTACCCGTACTTCAGATAATTGAATTTCTGTTGCTTTATACTGGTCTGCTTCGTCTTGAGAGATGAAGTCGCAGTCTACCATTTGGTCTAATACCAGATTGCGCCGGTACAACGCATTTTCCGGGTTGCCAATAGGCGACCATTTAGACGGATTTTGAATACAACCGGCCAATGTGGCTGCTTCTGGAATGGTCAGATCGCTGGCGTGTTTGGCAAAAAAGTATTCAGAGGCTGCTTCAATCCCGTAAGCGCCGCCGCCAAAGTAAGCTCTGTTCAGATAATGGGTGATGATTTCATCTTTGCTGCATTCTTTTTCAATGCGCATAGCCAGAATAGCTTCCTTTATTTTTCTGGTATAGCTTTTTTCAGTACGGTCTAAGAAGACCAACCCCACTAACTGCTGGGTAATGGTGCTACCTCCCTGTACAATGCCGTGGGCTTTAATATTGGCCACCATGGCCCCGGCGATACGAATGGGGTCAACGCCATTATGGGTACGGAAGCGCTGGTCTTCAATGGCAATCAGCGCATTGACAGCATTGGGTGAAATTTCGTCATATTCCACCGGCACTCTGTTTTCTTCAGCATGCAAATTGCTGATTTGATTTTCATCTTTATCTAAAATGACGCTGGTAACAGAGTAGTTGTCCAGATCCACGCTGTCTAAGTCGGGCACATCTTTGGCTACGCTTGCCCAAACACCGGCAAACACCCCGCAGCCTATAATGCCGCAGACAATGATGATGGCGAATAAAATCCGGAACCAGTGAATTTTATACTTGGTTTTTTTCTTTTTTTGAGGAGCATGTTGGCTTCTCCTAGTTTCAGTCATAAAAAAACCTCCTTTAATCAGTTCATTATTATAACACACAAGTCATAAATAGGCAAAACTTTTAGTCAGATTTTGACGTATAGCAGCAAAAGCGGCGGGAATACTAAGGAAAAAAAGGAGGACGTTATGAAAAAACTCAAAGTACAGAGGCCACAAACTGTGGCGCCTTCCTCTTCTTCGGATACTTCTGCGCCCAAAGTCCCGCTGCAAGGCGTGTTGACGCAGGACATGGAATGGCTGCAGAACCGCTATGTTCGCTGCAGTGACTTGGTTTACCGGCAGTTTACCGTTGGCGGCCGGCAAGAGCGGCAGGCCGCTGTTTTTTATTTCGACGGCATGACCAGCAGCAAGGTTGTGCATGATAATATTTTACAGCCTCTTTTGCTAGACGCAGAATTGGTCCAATATGATGCAGAACATGACCAAAATCTGAAGAATTATTTTTCTTATGTAAAGCAGCACCTGCTGCCAGCCGGTGAAATCACCATCATAGATGATTTGGAGCAGGGCAGTCAGGCTATGATGAACGGCGATGTACTGCTGTTGCTGGACGGCTGCCTCCAGGCTTTTGTTGTAGACGCCAAGGGTTTTCCCCATCGCTCGGTGGACAGCTCGCAAAATGAAATGGTGCTGCGCGGCCCGCAGGAGGCCTTTACCGAAGCGCTGCGCGTTAATACGGCGTTAATTCGCCGCCGGCTGCGTACCAATCAATTAAAATTTGAAGAAAAAACCTTGGGCCGCTTTACCCAAACGCAAATTTCCATTGTCTATCTGGAGGGCATTGCCAATGACAATATTATTGCCGAAGTACACCGCCGTTTAGACAACTTAAAAGATGTAGACAGCATTTTAGACGCTAGCTGTATTGAACAATATATCGAGGACGCGCCCTTTTCTATTTTTCCGCAAATGCAATACACAGAGCGGCCCGATAAGGTGGCAGCTTCTCTATTGGAAGGGCGTATTGCGCTGATTGTAGACGGTTCGCCGGAGGTGCTGCTGCTGCCGTTGATGTTTGTGCAGCTCTTACAATCGCCGGAGGATTATTATAACCGGATTGCGCCGGGCACCTTTATGCGCTGGATTCGCTACATGGGCTTATTGATTGCCATTACCTTTCCGTCTTTATATGTGGCCATTACCTCTTATCATCCGGAAATGCTGCCCTTAAATTTATTGCTCAGCATTGCAGCAGCGCGGGAGGGTGTGCCCTTTCCTGCCTTTGTGGAAGCGCTGATTATGGAGCTTGCCTTTGAATTGCTGCGGGAGGCCAGCATTCGTCTGCCGGGCGTCATCGGCAACACCATCGGCATTGTAGGCGCGCTGGTCATTGGCGACGCGGCGGTCAGCGCCCATCTGGTTGCGCCGCAGATGGTGATTGTGGTGGCGATTACCGCCA
>CABQBF010000136.1 GCA_902462325.1 uncultured Peptococcaceae bacterium | reverse complement strand
AGCATGGCATAGAAAAAGCCTCTGAAAATCTTCAGAGGCTTGAATCGTTCCGGTACACAGCAGCAATTCTGCTATTTGCACTATGATTCTTCTCCCATCCAGACTATACTGTCGGTGCTGGAATTACACCAGCTCAACCCCGAAAAGGCTCGCGGACTTTACCGCCGGTAGGGATTTTCACCCTGCCCTGAAGATTTTTTGTATGTTTTCATTATAGAATAGCTTCTATGGTTTGTAAAGTGTTTTTGTAAAAGTATTTCTCCTGTATTTTATGCAAAAGGGCCTTCCTTATTTCCACCCATGCGGCGCTGCTTCCTGGGCCGCTTTTTTGCGGGCGTTGGCATTGCTGACGCGGGCGCTTTTCTGCTGCACCAAGCGGAACACGCGGGCGCGGTCCAGAATGCGGTCGGAGGTTCTGGCCGAGTAGTATTCTTTGATTTTGTTCAAATCCATGTTGGAGTTGATAATCCAGGGCTTATTTTGATAATTGCGATCCTCGATTATCAACACGAGCTGTTCAATGACAAAATCGGTTGTCGCCTCTGCGCCCAAATCGTCGATGACCAGCAAATCGCAGGTGCGCAGTTGTTCCAGCATTTCGCTGCACAATTTGTAGCCTTCTTCGTATTTGTAGCGCCGGATTAAATCAAACAAATCGGCGGCGCGACGATAAAGCACCGTATTGCCGTTTTCCAGCACCAAATTGGCAATGGCCGCCGACAAATGGGTTTTTCCCCGGCCCACGTCGCCGGTTAAGAATAAAGATTGTTCGCACTGCCCCTGCTGAATTTGCTGGGCAAATTGTTTGCACCAAAGCACTTTGTTGGCCATATCGGCAGGATTTTCGTATTTCTGCACATCAAAATTGTCGAAGGTAAAGTTCCGCATGGCCTGCGGCATACCGCTGCGTAAAAAGAGTTCTTCCAACCGTTCTTTTTGATAGCAACTGCATAGCACGCCCGGCTCTGTGTAGCCTCTGTCCTCACACAACGGGCAATCCCACTGGGGCTTGTAGATGGATTCGTCCAGATGATGCTGCGCCAACAGTTGATGCCGCTGCTCCATCAGCGCTTCAATTTCGGCTTGCAGCTTTTGCTGCATGGCTTTATCTTTCCGCAGCACACCGGCCCGAATCATGGCAATATTTTTTTGTCCGACAGTTTGGTCCAATTCCTGCAGCAGCGGTATTTGCCGGTAAATGCCTGCAATCCGCTCTTCGCACTGCTGCTGCTTCTGCAAACGCAGTTGATCCCGATTTTTCAAATTTTCACCCGCTTTTCTCATACAATCTACAGCCTCGTCTTTGCTGTTTTTATGGCTGTCGGTTCTCTGCACCGTTTTTTCTTCTAAGAATGCTTCTTCTAGCGATTCTTCTTCTAGCGATTATTCTTCTAAAAAGCTCAAGTCCAGGTCGTCTGTTTCAAACTTCTGGGTAATGGCGGCTTTTTTTCTTGGCTTCCCGTTTCTGGTTCGTTTTTCCGCCGTTTTTTCCTGCTCCTGCCGCTGCTTGGCTTGCTCTAAGGCCTCTGGGGTGATAATCTCCCGCTCCTGCCATTCCTTCAGCACAGCGTCGACATATTTAAAAGACGGATTGCGGGCGCCGACGGTTTCCTCCACCGCCCGCATAATCATTTCATGGCTGAATTTCCACTGGGCGGTCCATTTTAAATACAGCTCCTTGTTCACCTCAGAAGGCGCGCCGTACATGCCCAGCTTGCGCATGACTTCCGTTGTTTTGTAGGCAGTGGTATTGAGGTTCTCTGTAAACCGCGCCAGACTGTCCGAATCCCGCACCTGGGCGCCGTAGGCCATCTGGCAGAAGAAGCGAAAATCGTATTCCTTGCGGTGCTGCTGATAATACACCTTGTAAATTTCATACACCAAATCATAGGACCAGTTATATCGCTGTACCACTTCCTGAATATTCTGTTTATCCCGCAAATTCAAAAAGGCGCCTAAGGTCTGCTCCAGTTTTTTTATCAACTGGGCGTAGTTTAACTGGGCGGAAGTAAAGCTACCTTCTTCATCGGCCAGATACTGAGACTGGCCGCCCAAGTTGGCGCCGATTTTATCGAACATCGGCGAGAAATCCACCGATTCGGTATCGGTATACCAGTGAATCAGCCCTTTGCTGTGCAGGGTGCGCGCCGCTTCCACTGCATAGCGGTCATGATTTTTAATCTGGTCCGAGCCGCAATACAGCAGATACAGCATTTTTCCTAAATCCTCGAAGGTTAATCCCAGAGGCTCCATCAAGCCCAGCAAGCGTCTGGGAACGCTTACATTGCCGCCTTCAAAAAACCAGGCGGTTAAATTCTGTTTACTCAACGCTGTCACCTCATCCTACTGTAATGCCGGTAATGCGCACATCGATGCGCAGCACTGTCAGGTTGGTCATTTCATCCAAATCTCGGATGGTATGGATTTGAAATTGCTCAATGGCAGCTTGAATGGGAACGCCATATCGAATTTTCATCTCACAGTAAATGCTGACGCCAAAATCGTTCATATCCACCTGAATTTTCGCGCTGCGGTCAAATTCCTCCTGTAAATTGAGGTTATACCGCACAATCTGCTCGATGGCATTTTCTGAGATGGTCAGCCGCCCCAACTGCGAAAATCGGGGCCGTACAATACATTTATCTTCGGAGGACAATTTGGATTTGTCTTTCTCTTTGTCCTTCTCTTTGTCTTTATTTTTTTTCGTCATAAAGCTGAAAATGGAGTCAATCCAATAGTTGGGCAAATCCTTTTTTACTTCGATGCTAGGCAGCGGAATGACATGCTTGCCCTCCCGGCGCATGGTTTGCGCCAGCTCAATCTGCTCCGGCGTAGCGATATCCTGAATAAAGATTTTGTATTTCACCGGCGGCAGGCTCAACGCCGCTGTAATCCGGTCAATCATTTTTTCCGAAGTGCCAAGAATCAGAATTTTTTTAGGCTGTAGCTGCCCAATGCGTTCCCGCACCTCCGCCGCATGGATCGGGTTGTGAAAGATGGCCCGTTTAACCGCCGCCACGGTGGTTTCTTCCGCTTTGGCCGAGGAGCCTGCCATTTTTTTGCCATCTTTAATCAAAAGGCCGTCGTCAATCATCATATCAATATGATATTGCTCTAAAACTGAATTGGCATTATGGCTTTTGCCAGTGCCGCTGGCTCCAATTAACGCATAGACTTCCATGCTGTTTCCTCCTGTAAGGGAATGGTGCCTGTATAGGCAATCCCCGTTAAATCAATGCTGCAGGTGTACACATATACCTCCACACCGGCTTCTATGGCGCGCTGCAAATTCTCTCCAAAGGCCGGGTCGGTAGCCCAGTTCACGGCAAAATCGCGGGCGTCGTTTCCCATCACCAGAAAAATCACAGCGCCGTCCAGATTTGCTTCTTTGCAGCGCACCAGCTCCTGCAAATGTTTACTGCCCCGTTCTGTAGGCGCGTCGGGAAAGCGGGCGGTATGTCCGTCCAGCAAATTGACCGACTTGACCTCGGCGTAGCAAAGACGGCCCTGCCGTTTCAGCCGGAAATCGAACCGGCTCTTGCCATAGGTTTTCTCCCGCTCAATCTGCTCTACCGCGGCAAAGCCAGGCAAAATGCCCTGCTTTAGCCAAAAGGCGATCAGGTCGTTGGCCAAATGGGCGTGCAAGCATACAAACCGCTGTCCCTGCTGCACCAACAATAAGGTATAGGCTGTTTTTCGATTGGCGCCTGCCGCTGGCTGAATCCACACATCCACGCCGGGCACCAACAGCTCTTTCATCCGTCCCGAATTGGGCACATGCACTTGAACCGGCTGGCCCTGCAGTTCTACTTCAGCCCGAAAGCGGTTCTCCCGCCGGATAAACCGCGCTTTCAGCAGCGGTCCCAGTGGAAAAACCAGCTCGTTATTAGGCCCGCTCATGCTCTGGCTTCCTCAAGAACGGCCAGCACAAATTCCGCCGCTGCTTTCATCTCTGCAATCTGCAAATATTCTTCTACACTATGCACCTTGGTCATCCCTACGCCCAGATTGGTAGCGGCAATGCCTTTGCCGCAGAACACGTTGGCGTCGCTGCCGCCGCCGCTTTTTACCAATTCCGGCTCTAACCCCAAACGGCGCACCGCAGCCGCCGCCAACTGCACCGTTGTGCTTTCCGGATCTAACGCGATGGCAGCATAACATTCGTCCACCTTCACCTCTACCGTACCGCCCAGCGCTTGGGCCGCTTCTGTACAGCACTGCTTCATATGGGCAATTTGCGCGTCTACCTTCTCTTTCTTCAAGCTGCGGGCTTCTCCGTATAGGATGGCTTCTGCGGCAACTACATTGGTGGCTCGCCCGCCTTCTATGATGCCGATGTTGGCGGTGGTTTCTTCATCCAACCGGCCCAGCTTCATGTTGTCGATAGCCTTAGCGGCCATCTGAATGGCGCTGATTCCTTTTTCCGGCTCTACCCCTGCATGGGCCGCATGGCCTTTGAAGGTTGCCGTCAAGTCAATATGATAGGGAGACGCCACGCAAATCTGATTGGGCATGCCGTCACTGTCAAAAAAGAACGCGGCGTCCACCGGCGCCAACTGTTCTAAATCTACATATTTTGCGCCCAGCAGACCGATTTCCTCTGCCACGGTAAAGATTACCTGCACCGGCCCATGGGCAGCGCCCGTTTCTTCCAGCACAGTCACCGCCTCTAAAATGGCGGCAATGCCCGCCTTATCGTCGCCGCCCAAAACGGTACTGCCATCGCTGCGAATGACGCCGTCCTCAACAATGGGCTTGACATGGTTGCCCGGCGCCACAGTATCCATATGGGCGCAGAACAACAGACTTTTTCCGGCACAGTTGCCTGCCCGATAAGCCAGCACATTGCCGGCGTTGCCGCCAAACTGCGCGCCGGCCTCGTCCTCTTTTACGGTATATCCCAAAGCGCTGAGCTTTGCTGTTACATAATCGGCCACCAGCCGCTCGTTTTTACTCTCCGAATCCAGCCGTACCAGTTCTAAAAAAGTCTGCACCAGCCGTTGTTCCTGAATCATAATCATCCATCCTTTGTATGTGATTCTGTTAGTATGTGTGTTATTATTGTAACATAAACATCCAAAGAAACCAAATGGATTTTGGCTTTCCTTTTTCAGCCCATACTGCTATTTCAATTTGAGCAACAATATCGGTTTGATGGCATTTGTAAGCTACGCTCCCTAGTTTCCACAGCAAAAGAAAAAGACGGTCTGAAATTTGCCATTTCAAACCGCCTTTTTTTCACATCGGCATTCTTTCCAGGCGCTGTGCTTCAGCCATCAATCTTTCGCACTGGTCTAATATACTTAAAGTGCTGCTCTGGATTAAAGTAAAAATACATAATTCTACCGGGAGAGGTATCCAGACAATATCCGGTATCCGTAAAATCGAAGGTGGCCATCGCCTGTTCGATTTTTTCTTCTACGCTGCGGCACTCCTGTTCATAATCAAAGGGGCCGTGTTCGAATACAAGATACTCGGCCTCCGGAATTTCTGCCAGCAGCATTTGCGCCGGCACTTCTCCCTTATAGTCAAAGGGAAGCCGCACACCCCAGCATTCGGTGCGTGGAAAGCCCCAGTCGCAGACTCTGCCTGCCGGATCGTTCCTATAAGCCATAATCTGACCATTGCTGCTGTTAATTTCGCTGCCGCCGGTATCATCCAATTTTCCTTTTATGCTGTCCAGCAGGCCGCAAATCGTTTCGCAGTCCTGCCCTGGAATCAGGCTTTGCTTTTGCCAGAAATCCCAATACCCATTGCTCTCATAATTTTTAATGTGTAAAAATTTGTGGGCGGGAATGGTAATAAAATAAATTTTTATGTCGTTTGCAGATTTCACCATACCAATCTCCTCAAATCCTAAAAAGTAGCGGTCAAACGGATTGATTTTTGTGCGAAGAACGACGGGCTTGGGATTTTTCCGGTATTCGCTGGGCGTTATGCCATAGGTTCCTTTGAACGCTCTTGTAAACGCTTCGTGGGAGGAAAACCCATAGTCAAAGGCAATCTCCAACAGGCTTTTTTGGCTATCCCGCACCTCTTTTAAGGCAAAGGCCAGCTTTCTATGCCGCAGATAATCCCGAAACTGCATACCGGATACTTCTTTGAATTTCCGCGTTGTATAGTATTCGGAGTAACCCAACCGCTTAGAAAGAACGCGCAGTGTCAATGCCTCGTCGTCATACTTTTTCATGCAAGCGTCGATTTCGTCAACGATGCTTTGAATTTGCTTCCGCCATTCATACATTTCCTGTCACCTCGTTTCCACCGCTCTGTAAGTATTATAACAAAGGCAAAGGAACGCTGCTTGATTTTACTTGTCCTTCTTGGCAAAAACAATCGCAAAAAAGCGGCACAGTCTTTTGACTATGCCGCCTGCAAAAACATTCCTAGTCTTCCTGATAAAAGGCCAACCCTACGGCGCCCATGCCGATATGAGTCCCTACTACACTCCCAATCTGCAGATAAATAAATTCATCGCAGTTCACCCGATCCTGTAACCGTGCTACGATATATTCGGCTACTTCTTTATTGTCACAATAGCCCATTGTGCAATATACTTTCTTGGCCGGATCAATTTTTTCCGCTAAAATTTCAATCAAACGCTCTAGGGCTTTGTTTTCTTTGTTGCCCCGCACCTTTTCATAGGCGCTGATCACGCCGTTGCTCAAATTGAGAACCGGCTTAATATTCAGCAGCGTTCCGAATAAATGGCTGGCTTTCCCGATACGGCCGCCTTTATGCAGATTATCCAGCGAGTCCAGCAAAAAATATAAATCCAGCTTTTTGATTACAGTTTCCAGGGCCGATAAAACTTCTTCCAGCTCTTTTCCTTCCTCCACCATACGGGCTGCGGAGAGTACCACCAAGCCCAAGCCCATGGTGGCCGAACGGCTGTCGAAATTATGCACGGTTACTTCGTCCTGCACAATTCCAGCAGCCAATACGCTGCTCTGATAGGTGCCGCTCAAATCGCAGGAGATATGAATGGAGATGATATGCTCCGCACCTTCTGCCGCCAATTTACGGTAGGTTTCAGCAAACACGGC
>CABQBF010000135.1 GCA_902462325.1 uncultured Peptococcaceae bacterium | reverse complement strand
TTAATATAATAATATATGATGTAATTATAAACCTAGAACCCAAAAAGACCAGCCTAATTTTTATGGCTGGCCTTTTTGCTTCCAGGTTTGATCCTTTCCTTTTCAGCAGTCGCTGTCCGATTTGCTGCCGGTATTGCTGGCAGCAATAAAGTTGTTGTAATACTCGATAATATAGCTGAACAATTGCTGATTGGTCAGATACATTTCTTTGGTCATAGATTCAATACGGTTCAACTGGTCGCACAACTGCTGCAATTTGTAGGCGCAATCATCGTAATAAGTCGTAGTGCCGCAACCGCAGTCAGGCATAGGCGGCTGTGGTTTTGGTCTTGGCGGTACAAAATTATCGTTGCAACAGGTGTTACTGGTGCAGTCAAATACCGGGCATCCACAGCTTGGCGGTGCGGCGTCAGCGCCGCTGCATGGGTCGTAAAAATGATTATGTCCGCCGTGCCAACTGCTGCCGCAACCGCAATTATCCCAAGAACTACCGTAAACACCCCGCATCTGTTCCAATAGTTGCGCCGCATAATTCAGATAGCTTTCTGGAATCTGTTGCTGTGGTTGTTGTGGTTGTTGCGGTCGCTGTGGTGGACGGTTGGGCAGCACTTCGCGAAACTGCACAGAATCTTTATTGAAATTCTGCAGAATGCTGCCATCTAAACGGGCCCGATGACCAGCCTGCAGTTGCTCCATGATGTCCTCCCGCGTTACTTTGCTTTCATCACTCATATCCTTCTCCCCTTCTACACAAAATAAAATACGGGAAAATATTCTTTTCCTGTTTTAATTTATGCAGCATCGGGACAATAGTTGATGGATTTATCAGAAAAACACAGCGGAAAAGGTTCTAACTGAAATAACAGAACAGTTCTCTAATCGTGACATACAATCAATGTCTGTTTCATAGACATGCACTTTCGAGTATAAAACCGCCACCATAAACGTGGCGGTTTTATGTTTTGTGAAATCTTACAAAGATAGTCCTTCCGTTCTGAGCGTTCAATGTGTTTTACCGAATAGCATTTTATGATACGCCGATAATTTTCCAGATTAACGGCGCTTTTTCTGTGATTGTCCGGCCGATGGTATAGGCGTTTTGCAATTCTTGTGCCGCCTCCTGCACCCGTTCGGCGTAATCATCTTGATAATGCAAAATGGCCAATGGTTCACCGGCACTGACCGACTCCCCTACTTTTTTCTGCAGCAACACGCCTGCCGACAAATCAATGCTTGCTGCTTTATGCTCCCGTCCGGCACCTAACAGCATGCTGACATGACCGATGGCTTTGGCGTCGATAGCCTGCACCACGCCTGTATGCAGCGCAGGCACTGCAAGCTGATGAGTTGCTTGCAGCAATCCATGCTGCATCGTTCCCCCTTGCGCTTCTACTAGCTGCACAAATTTTTGCCATCCTCTGCCCTCTGTCAAAAGTTGAGCCGCTTTGGCATATCCTTCTTGAGCGCTGGCTGCTTTGCCGCCTAAATAAATCATTTGCCCGCTCAAGTGGAGACAAAGTTCCGTCAAATCGGTCGGCCCATGGCCTTGCAATGTGTCTATGGCTTCCTGCACTTCCAAACTGTTGCCGACTGCATAGCCCAGCGGTTCTTCCATGGAAGACAGCACCGCCACCGTTTTACGGCCCAAACCATTACCAATTTTGACCATGGTACGGGCCAATTGCTCTGCCTGTTCCCGCTTTTGCATAAAAGCGCCGGAACCGAATTTTACATCCAACACAATACAGGCAGCGCCGGAAGCTAGTTTTTTACTCATAATACTGCTGGCAATCAGCGGAATGCTTTCAACGGTAGCGGTGAGGTCCCGCAGCGCATAGATTTTCTTATCGGCTGGCACCAAATTAGCAGTCTGTCCGGCTACAGCAACGCCGATGCGATTGACTTGCTGCATGAATTGCGCTGTGTCCATGCTGGTTTGAAAGCCTGGAATGGCCTCCAATTTATCAATGGTGCCACCGGTAAAGCCCAATCCCCGGCCCGATAGTTTTCCTACCGGCAAACCGGCAGCCGCTACTAACGGCGCCACAATTAGAGTAGTTTTATCACCCACACCGCCAGTGCTGTGCTTATCCACCACAGTGCCGTGAACACCGCTGAAATCCATCACAGCGCCCGAATGTTCCATGATATCGGTCAACAGCACTGTTTCTTCTTCTGTCATGCCTTGAAAATAGACTGCCATCAGCCAAGCGGCCATCTGCTCATCGCTAATGGCACCCTTTACATAGCCTGTTATCAAAAATTCTAACTCTGCCCGGCTATGGGACAAGCCGTCCCGTTTGCGGGCAATCATATCATAAGCTCTCATCCAAATACCTCCTTGGCAAAGCTGCTTCCTGCGCCTGTATAAGTAATCGCGAAATAATCGGCTAAGGTGGCGGCTAAATCGGCAAAGCTGTTGCGGGTATCTACAGCGCCGTTAGCCTTTACCATGTGGCCGCAGAGCAAAAGCGGCACATATTCGCGGGTGTGGTCGGTACCGCTATAGCCAGGGTCACAGCCGTGGTCTGCGGTGATAATAAGGAGGGTCTGCTGGTCTAGTTGCTGTAAAAGCTGTCCCAACTGCGCGTCAAAAGCGGCCAACGCTTTGCCGTAACCGACAATATCGCGGCGGTGTCCGTATTTCATGTCAAAGTCTACCAGATTAACAAAGAGCAGCCCTTGCTGCAATTGCTGATACAATTCCATAGTGCGGGCCATGCCATCTTCATTGCTGCTGGTGTGTACGGCTTGCGTGAAGGCTGTGCCGGCAAAAATGTCCTGAATTTTGCCCACTGCCAGCACCTGTTGGCCTTGCACCAATAGATCCTGCAATAAATTGTGAGATGGTACCGTTAAGGCAAAATCATGGCGGTTGGCAGTGCGCTGATAGGCACCGCTGACACCTACAAAGGGGCGAGCAATGACACGACCCACCTTATAGGGACCAGAGCGGGTTAAGTCCCGGGCTGCCTGGCAAATACGGTACAGCTCAGGCACCGAAACCACATCTTCGTGGGCGGCAATTTGCAGCACGCTGTCAGCCGATGTATATAAAATAGGTTTACCGGTGCGCACATGGGCATCGCCCAGACGGGCGATAATCTCTGTGCCAGAGGCTACCTCGTTGCCTAGAAAAGTCACGCCTGTTTTTTCATAAATCTGTTGTAACAATTCTTCAGGAAATCCATTGGGAAAAGTTGGAGACGGTTCTTCCGTGATAATGCCGCATAATTCCCAATGTCCGGTGATGGTGTCCTTGCCTTTAGACAACTCTGCCATACGAGCGGTATAGCATGGTAGACCAGTGCCAATTTTTTGCCGTGCTGCAAACTGGGGCACCAATCGAAAAAGCCCCAACCCATTCAGGTAAGGCAGTTCCAACGCAGGCATGGCTTCTGCGATGCGCTGCCAGGTGTTGGCGCCAGCATCACCATATTGATCTGCATCCGGTAAAGCGCCAATACCTGCGCTGTCCAACACCAGAATGATTGCTTTGCGTTTTGCTGTCACTGAATTATTCCCCCTTTCGGCTTGCTGGCTGTAATGCAGAGCCAGCCTTTTTGGGCTGCATGGTCTGCTTTCAGATGCACAAATCCCGCTGCTGTCAACAACGCTTGTAATTGCTGCTGGGTGTAAATGGTCATGCCGTCAATTAGTTGAGGCCATTTTTCATCGTCTGGATTGGTTCCGTCCGCTTCATTACAGATAAAAAATCGTCCGCCAGGCTTTAACACCGTAAAGACTTGCGCAAAAGCCTGTGCCAAATCGGGCCAATAGTATACGGTTTCAAAAGCGGTAATCAAATCAAATTGCGCTTCGGCGAAGGGCAGATCCATCACATCACCCTGCAATACCTGACACCGCCCCTCCTGCACTGCCTGCTGATTAACTACAGCGGATTTGGCCACGCTGACGGCTGAATAATCCAGCCCGGTCACGGCTCCATCTTTGCACAAAGTCAACAGGGTTGCCAAATTGGCCCCACCACCGCAACCAATGTCCAATGCTGTGGCATGGGAATTTATTTGTAAATGGCTAAAGGCCCAGCGAGCCAACTCTACATGGTGTGTATTGAAATGCTCCAAAATTTTTTCACCGTCGGCCCCTTCCGGTTTACAGGCATTTTGATAATAGGCGTCACCCACGAAATCATCGCTCCTTTTTTTAAAATTATATTATGAGATAGAACAATTAGATAACATTGCAAATGTTTCACGTGAAACATTTTTATTTCTTCGGCAGCTTGGCCCGCGGATGGGCTGCTTCGTAAACCTCCAGCATCTGCTGCCCCAACAGATGGGTATAAATCTGAGTGGTGGCAATATCAGCATGGCCCAGCATTTCCTGAATGGCCCGCAAATCGGCGCCGTTGGATAATAAATGGGTGGCAAAAGAATGGCGTAATACATGGGGTGTCAAATCGGCGGTAATGCCTGCCTCTTTACCGTACTTTTTAATAATTTTCCAAAAACCTTGTCGGGTTAAACCTTTACCGCTTTTGTTCAGAAATAAAATGTCCGTCTGCCAGTTGTTGGCCACTTTAGGCCGACAATGATTGTTATATTGCTCCAGCGCTTCTAAAGCATAACGCCCTAGCGGAATAATGCGTTCTTTGGCGCCCTTGCCAAAGCAGCGCACATAAGCCATCTCAAAGCTGATATCACCCTGCCGTAAGGTAATCAGTTCTGTCACTCGCAAACCGGAGGCATATAGCAATTCCAGCATGGCTTTATCCCGACAGCCATTAGGCGTGGTAATATCCGGCGCGTCTAAAAGCCTCTCCACTTCTTCCAGCGTTAAATATTTAGGCAATACCTTTTCCTTGCGAGGTCCTTCCAGTTGTTCACCTAAATTGCTGTCGGTGTACTTTTCCAGATATAAAAAACGGAAAAATCCTTTTAGCGCTGCCACATTGCGGGCTCTGGTCGTGTTGGTCACCTGTTCTTTTTGCAGATGGGCCAAATACCCCCGCACCGTAACCTGGTCTACCTGTTTCCAATCTTCAATCTGCTCATCGCTGAGGTATTGTGCCAGCTTGCGCACATCATTGCTGTACGCTTCAATGGTATTGCGGGAAGAACCCTTTTCTACCGTTAAATAAACGATGTAATCATCAATGGCCTGTTCCAGCATCGTATCACGTCCTATTTCTGCTTTTCTATCAGTGTTTTCCTGAAAAATGATTGCTATTCACGGTACTTTATTCTCAGTGTAAAGCTTTCTGTAGTGCTTGTCCAGCAAAAAGTGCCGATGGAAAAAAGAACAGGCCGCATGCAGTCTGTTCTTGCAACATTTTTTATGAATTATGCAGCAGCTTTTCCAAATCGTCTACAGAAGCGTCCATCTTGACAGAAATTTGCTCCATGGTAAGCCCCTCCTTTAAAAATCGCCGGATTACCATGGCCATAGATTCGCCCACTTCAATGAGATGTCCATCCAGGTCATAAAAGCGAATCACCCGCTGGCCCCAGCTATGCTCCATGACATCGTGCAGATAGCGGATTTGTGGATAAGCTCTCAGCTTTTGCAGAAAACCGTCAAAATCTTCCGTTTCGAAGGCCAACTCCATGTTGTTGCTGTTCTGCACAATTTGTTCTGCCGGTATGCCTACCAGCCAATCGAATTTCTGCTGCAACGACAAACCGCAGGTAAAGGCAATGTTGAGACCATAATCCTGATACAACTCCAATGCAAACAAATCTTCATAAAATGTTCGCGCCTTATGTACATCGGCTACAGCCAACACGGTATAACCATAGTTCATCCAATCGCCCCGCTTTCTGAAAATACTGCTTTTATTATAGCATGTACCAACAAAGCATGCCAGCAATTTAACTATTATTTAGCAGTTATCCTAACAGCCTGTGCAGATAGTGATAGCTGCTGAAACCGTCTATGCAGCTAAGCAACAGTACCAATACCAGAAAAAATGCAAAACCAACAGTATATTGCAGTAATTGCCGCAGCGGACTGCTGGCACGATTTTGTACCAGCATTAGACTAAAGCGACAGCCTAAAACGGTGACGGCAATCAGCGACGGAAAATAGAGCAGACGGGACAACAAGAGCAAGGGCGAATGGGCCAGCAAAAAACAAGCCACAAAACCAAAGGTAAAGCCTTTTAAAAATAAAAATAGCAGGATTAGCGGTACGCCCAGCAGACAAATCCCAGCCAAATAGACGCGCACGAAGTCCATCGCGTTGGAACGAAACACGCGGCCTGCTGTCTCTGCCAAGGTTGCTGTAGCAGATAAATCCTGCATTTGCACAGTCAGATATTGCTGCAAAGCCAGAATTTGCTCCTCCGGCAGACAGAAATAGGCCGCCAGCCCGAAAAGAAAACCGCTGAACAATAAGAAACTATGTAAAAGAATTATTTTTTTCATAATAGACCCTTCTCCCTTCTGCGGAACTGCTTGTCCCCATACTCCTCCGCCATTTCCATGTTTGAGACGGAGGAGTTTTTTAACGCTGCAAGCCAGTTAAACCTAGCGCTTGCATGAGCTGTGACAACATCTGCTGGCCCTGCGCTTCATTCTGAATGCCGCCGCTTGCTTCTAATTGCGCGATGGTATTGTGAATGACAGAACGCTTATCTTCCGGTAGAAACATTTCAAACTGCTGCACCAGCAATTTGAGATCATTTAAACTGCCCGGCGCAGCAGGCTGCTGTTCTGGATTGTTAGACATGCTACTTTTCCCTCCCTTCTGAAATTTTTTGCAATTTGTTTTCACCCTTTTGCCATTTCTACATAGGATATTAATGTGAGTGAGAGAGACACTCCAAAAACTTCAAGAACTTAAAGGAGGAAATTCATGATGTCTGAAAATTTAACAAGTCAGTTTGGTTTAGGTTGGGGTAACGGTTGCTGCGACGATAACTGCAGTGGTTTTGGCGGCGGCTGCAACGGCAGCTTCTTTGAAACATTGATTATGCTGATTATTATCATCTGGCTGCTGAGATGGTTGTTCAGCTGCGGTATCTTCAACGGCGGCAACTGCGGTTGCGGCTGCAACAATAACTGCGGCTGCTAATGGGTGAAGAACGGGCAACAGAACCGCTGGTTCGCACTGTTGACCACCTGAAAAGCACCACAACCAGTATGCGTGGTTTAGCAGACAGTGTGGATCATTTGTTAAATGCGCTGGAAGAATTTTTTCCCTTTATTGAGAAGCTTGCTTCCGGCACCGAACGATTACGGCAGCACATGCGAAGAACACCACGCAATTTATATCGGCGGCCGCCTGGCCCGCGATAAGTCTAGGCCCGCCCCAAACC
>CABQBF010000134.1 GCA_902462325.1 uncultured Peptococcaceae bacterium | reverse complement strand
TTGCATGATAGCTGGCCTTTTTGTCATGCTCTTTTTTCCAGAAAATTTCTTTTTACTTTTTTCTATTACCTTCTTGACATTTTATAGTTGGTCTTTCTTAATATGAAAACAGATAAATTTTCCTACCAAGAGATTGTTGTGCAGAAACGCGCAGCAGTCTCTTTTTTGATGATAAACTTTGTAATGTTCAAATTAAAAGAAAAATGTTATGATAGTAATAAGAAAATGGGGAAGGACAATGTTTTATGAGAGATTTACGAAATGTTTCTGTAAAAACCATAGAGATGGGGATTTTAATTCGCTGGGATGCGTTGTCGTTGGTCGGTCTGGTGTCCATCTATGTCAGCACAGACGCTACTGCTTTACCTGTACCGGAAAGCAAGATTGCCCAAGTGCCCATGATGAACGGACAATTTCTTTGGACGCCGGAGGATAGGACACGGCGATATTATTTTTGGCTGTTGCCCGATAATGGGAAACCGGTGCAGGTGGGCCAGCGTATTTTGCCGACAGAAGGTATCGTGAATTTTCGGGATTTGGGTGGATATCCCACGTTAGACGGTCGGTTTGTCCGTTGGGGGCTATTATATCGTTCCGGCGCGCATAACAGCCTGACAGAGGCGGATCGCCTTTTGCTGAAACAAATTGGCCTGCGCACAGTGGTTGATTATCGTTCTGCTGCGGAACAGGCGCGGTATCCAGACCGGCAGTTGACGGAAATTCAATATCTATCATTGCCTGTTTTGGACGACGGCGTTATCAATGTGCTGCATGTGGATGCAATCAAGGATGCAGTGGAGGCACAGCAGATGCTGCAGGAGATGAACCGCTTTTTTGTGCGTGACCGGCAAGCGCAGCAAAGCTATGCCGCTATGCTGCGCAAGTGCCTGCAGGCAGAAGCCGCACCGATGGTACAGCATGACACAGCAGGCAAGGATCGAGTAGGCGCCGGTACGGCAATTTTATTGTTGCTGTTAGGCGTCGATGAAGAAACCGTACTGGACGATTATTTATTGAGCAATGACTGCCGGTTGCCGCTAGAAAATTTGGAGCAGGGGGATGGGGACTGTCTTTCTGAGATACAGCGGGAAATTTTTGCCGCTTTGACGATGGCCCAATTTTCCTATTTGACCGCTTTTTTAGAAGAACTAAAGGCCGCCTATGGCACTGTGGAACGGTATGCAGTAGAGGCTTTGGAGCTGACAGAAGCAGAAATTGCCCAACTGCGGCAAATGTATCTGTATCAGGTATAAAAAACCATAGAAAAAGAGCTGCAGCAGGAGGATATCTGTTTCTCTGCTACAGCTCTTTTTCTATTGTACCGCTTGCAGTAAAGCTTGGTCAACCGCCGAGAAGGTAAGCGTTTGGTTATCGACCAACAGTTGCACTTGAATCTGACTGATTTGATTGCCCAGCACCATGTTGGCTACTTGATTATCGGGCAAAAGAAGATTGACGGTAGTAGTTATGGTTTTGCTGCTGCCGGCAGCGATGGTTTGGCGGAAGGAAGACTGACTGGCTGTAACCTGAGCCCCGCCGTTATAGGTGACAATGGTTTTTAAGTTTTGATCAGAAATGGTGACAGCCTGCGCCGCCTTATTTTGTACTGTAAGCTGTAAAGTCGCGTAAACATATTGCTCGTTTAAAGCATTTCGATTAGACCGTTGGCTATTTTGCAGCGAAAGCTGATAAGTAACCTGATTGCTGATTTGTGAAGCGCCGTCAGACGTTGGCTGATTGGCTGCAGGATTGCCGGAGGGCTGTACCGTATCCGATTGTTCGACGGTTGTTGCGCCGCTGTCAGAAAGGTCTAACCCTTTCAGCTTTAACAGCCGTACAACCATCACGCAGGCTTCAGCCCGGGTGGCCTTGTTATTGGGCTGAAAGGAACCGTCCTCGTAGCCGCCCACCAGTCCCAATTCTTTGGACAAATAGAGATAGCCCTTATCATAGGATTGTATGTTGGCGTCGTCGGTGAACGCGGTGGCTTGTCCCGATAAGGCGGTGGCCGAGTCGTTTAGGCCCATAGCCCGCACCAGCATAATGGCGATTTCCCGCCGCGTGATGGCCCCATCGGGTCCGTATAGGCTGCCGTATTCAGTGGGCACAAGGATTTGATTGCTGACCAGCGTATGGATATCGGTAACGGCCCAGTGATTGGCAGTGTCGGCAAAATCATTGCCGTCTATGGAAGCAAGGCTCAGGCTTTGCCGTAGAATTTTGGCAAATTCGGCCCTGGTAATGGTGGCGTCGGGGCGAAAGGTCCCGTCGGGATAGCCGCCAACAGCGCCCCGTTCTATCAGTTTTCCCACATCACCAGTAGACCAATGCTGCTCTAAGTCGGTTAAAGTTGCAGCCTGGGCGGCAGGCAGCATCCATGTGCAGAGCAATAGGCCCAGCAGCGCAACAGAGAAAAATCGTTTCATAAAAACCTCCTGCATAAAAATAGAAGCGTAAAAATGTTACAGAAAAAATCTAAAAGGAAATTATAAAAAGAAACCTACAAAAAGAAAACCATTGCAGCAATTCTGACAGGTTGCAAATAATTTTATTGTAGCCCAATCGGCAGAATTTTGCAATGGCTTTCGCAGCAGTCGGTTTATAGACGAAAAAAGACAAGAAAAGTTGCAGGAAAAACAGCTTTTCCTATTTTTATTTCAGGGGGAACGTGTTAAAATATAAGAATATTCTGTGATTCATAATAGAAGGAGTTGTATTGATGTGAGAAGTCATGAAGTAACAAAAGGTGTTGCCCGTGCGCCGCACCGCTCTTTATTTTATGCCATGGGCTATCTGCCGGAGGATTTGGAAAAGCCGCTGATTGGCGTAGTTTGCGCCCATAACGAAATTATTCCTGGTCATTCCCATCTGGACCAAATTGCTGAGTTTGTCAAGAAAGGTGTATTGGCCGGAGGCGGTACGCCAATGGAATTCCCAGCTATCGGTATTTGCGATGGTATCGCCATGAACCACAGCGGCATGAAATATCCGCTGGCTACCCGGGAACTGATTGCCGACTCCATTGAATCGGTAAGCATGGGCCATAAATTTGACGGTCTGGTGTTAATCGGCAACTGCGATAAAATCGTGCCTGGTATGCTGATGGCTGCTGCCCGGCTGAATATTCCTGCAATCTATGTCAGCGGCGGTCCAATGCTGGCCGGTACCCATAAGGGGCAGCCTTCCGACTTAATTAAAGGGCCATTTGAAATGGTAGGGCAGTGTACCAGCGGCAAGATTACCGAAGAAGAATTAGAACAAATCGCCAGAACCTCCTGTCCTGGCTGCGGTAGCTGCGCCGGTATGTATACGGCCAATACGATGAACTGTCTGGCAGAAGTGCTGGGGATGGCGCTGCCCGGCAACGGCACAATCCCAGCCGTATATGGAGATCGTCGCGCTTTAGCCAAACGGGCCGGTATGGAAATCGTGAAAATGGTAGAAAAGGACCTCAAGCCGCGCGACATTTTAACCTTAGAATCGTTCCGCAACGCCATTGCTGCCGATATGGCCATCGGCGGCTCCAGCAACACCGTATTGCATTTGCTGGCGATCGCCAAACAGGCGCAAGTGGAATTATCCTTAGACGAATTTGACCGCATCAGTGAAATTGTACCGCACATTGCCAAATTAAATCCGTCCGGTAAATATCATATTCAGCAGCTCTATGCAGCCGGCGGTATGGATGGCGTGCTGAAAACCCTGCTGGACGGCGGTTTAATCAACGGCGATTGCATCAACGTAACCGGCGCCACCTTAAAAGAACGGCTGGCCAACGCGCAGGTTTATGACCGCGAAGTGATTCATAGCTTAGACAACGCCTACTCGGCTACTGGCGGCATCGCTATTTTAAGCGGCAATCTGGCTCCAGACGGCGCTGTTGTAAAAGCTGCCGGCGTAAAACCAGAAATGATGGTGCATGAAGGTCCGGCTCGCGTGTTTAACTCGGAAGAAGAAGCCTTTGCCGCCATCACCGGCAACCAGATTCACCCCGGCGATGTGGTTGTCATCCGCTATGAAGGACCCAAGGGCGGCCCTGGTATGCGGGAAATGTTGAGCCCAACCGCTGCTATCATTGGCGCCGGTTTGGATACCGAATGCGCGCTGATTACCGACGGCCGGTTCTCCGGCGGCACTGCCGGTGCAGCCATTGGCCATGTATCTCCGGAAGCAGCCGAAGGCGGCCCCATTGCCTTTATTGAAGAAGGCGATATCATTGCCATCAACATTCCTAAACGGGAATTGGTGCTGAAGGTTTCCGAAGAAGAACTGGCCAAGAGAAAAGAAAACTGGACGCCAAAGAAAGTGGAATTGTTCCCCAACTCCTATCTGAAACGGTATGCCCATCTGGTGACTTCCGCCAGCACCGGCGCAACCATGCGGGATGACTTTTAATTGCGGGCCTGTTTCTTACAGTAGAGAATAAAAGAGAGAATAACAGAGATCCGATTATTTGTTGTGCGAAACGCCCCGCCGAAAGCCGGTGGGGCGGATGAAGCATCTTCCAAAGTATAAAATGAAAAGAAGATTTTTCGCTATTGTTCAGAATGACGGAGTGTTTGTTCTTGCCATGCTGAGCTTGTCGAAGCAGTTTCTGAAATCTGAAAAAATATTGTTTATGCTGTGTTCAGGCAGGTAGAGGCCTTTATGGATGGCCTTTTTGCGAAAAGGTCCGGCAAAAAAGAGAAAAATGGAATTCTTCGCAATTTTAAATTGACAAGCATTTTTGGAATGCTTATAATAATAAAATATAAGTAAAAGACGTTGATGGGGAAGAGTAGTCTGTGAGCTGGTTTACAGAGAGCTGCCGGAGGGTGCAAGGCAGTGGCTGGCGCAGGGAAACTGGCCTCGGAGTCGTTTTTCTGAATGGGGCGAAAAAGCTAGTAGGAAAAACCGGTCTCGCCGTTATGGAGTTTGAGTGGACAGAACCGTTGGAGTTTTGTCAAATAGAGTGGTAACGCGGAATCCTTTTCGTCTCTGAGAGATGAAAAGGATTTTTTTCATCTGTGCCAGCTCTGCACAATCAGTCAGAAGCAGCCTCGGCTGTTTTCACTAAGGATACCACAAGAAGGGATGATGCAAGAATGGGAATGACCATTACACAGAAAATTCTGGCAGCCCATGCCGGTCTGCCAGAGGTAAAAGCGGGACAACTGATTACCGCCAAAACCGATATTGTACTCAGCAATGATATTACCGGCCCTGTCGCTGTGCGGGAAATGAAGAAGGTAGGCATTACAGAAGTGTTTGATAAAGATAAAATTGCCATGATACCAGACCATTTTTCGCCAACCAAAGACATTAAGTCGGCGGAACAGTGTAAGGTAATCCGCGATTTTGCCAAAGAACACAACATCAAGCATTATTATGAAGTGGGCCAGATGGGCGTAGAACACTGTCTGTTGCCAGAACAGGGTATTGTAGGCCCCGGCGATTTAATCATCGGCGCCGACTCTCACACCTGCACCTATGGCGCGCTGGGCGCTTTTGCCACCGGCATGGGCAGCACCGACATCGCCGCCGCCATGATTAGCGGGGAAACTTGGCTGCGGGTTCCAGAAGCCATCAAGGTAATCGTAACTGGCAAACCGGTAAACCCATGGATTAGCGGCAAAGACGTCATTTTATATCTCATCGGCCAGATTGGCGTCGATGGCGCGTTGTATCAGTCGCTGGAATTTGTGGGCGACGGCGTGCAGTATCTGTCCATGGACAGCCGCCTGACCATCTGCAATATGGCCATTGAAGCCGGCGCCAAAAACGGCATTTTTGCCGTGGATGACATCACCAGAGCCTATGTGAAAAACCGGTTCCAGCGGGAACCTGTAGAATATTTCAGCGATGCCGACGCCGAATATGTGCGGGAAATCGTGATAGATTTGTCTACCCTACAGCCTCAGGTGGCATTTCCACACCTGCCGTCCAATACCAAAGAAATCGGCACCTTTGGCGACGTAGCCATTGACCAGGTTGTGATTGGCTCCTGCACCAACGGCCGCATGGAGGACATGCAGGCCGCCGCTAAAATCTTAAAAGGCAAAAAGGTTGCGCCCTATCTGCGCCTGATTGTCATTCCCGGTACGCCGGAGGTCTACCGGCAGTGCATGAAAGAAGGCCTTATTGACATCTTTATGGAAGCCGGCGGCGTAGTGAGCACGCCTACCTGCGGGCCTTGCTTGGGCGGTTATATGGGCATTCTGGCCAAAGGGGAACGGGCCTTGGCTACCACCAACCGCAATTTTATCGGCCGGATGGGCGATCCAGAAAGTGAAGTTTATCTGTGCAATCCTGTCATTGCAGCAGCGTCTGCCATCACAGGGAAAATATCTGCACCTGAGGAGGTAGAAGCCTAATGTATAAGGGAAAAGTATGGAAAGTTGGCAACGATGTAGATACCGACGTCATTATTGCCGCCCGGTATCTCAACGACGCCAGCGATGAAAATATGAGAAAACATTGCTTGGAGGACGCTATCCCCAATTTCAGCCAGGTTATCAGCGCCGGAGATATTCTGGTAGCCGGCAAAAACTTTGGTTGCGGCAGTTCCCGGGAACATGCGCCAATTTCCATCAAAGTGTCCGGCATTAGCTGCGTCATTGCCGAAAGCTTTGCCCGCATTTTTTACCGCAACGCCATCAACATTGGTCTGCCTATTATTGCCAGCCCCCAAGCTGCTGCTGAAATTCAGGCCGGCGACCAACTGGAAATTGATGTGGAGCAGGGGATTATCAAAAATCTGACACAGGGGAAAACCTATCAGGGAGAAACCTTCCCGCCCTTTATTCAGGAAATTATCGCCGCAGGCAATCTGTTAAACTATGTCAAGAAAAAGGTGGAAACAAAATGAAAATTGCAGTATTAAAAGGGGACGGCATCGGCCCTGAAATTGTAGAAGCAGCCCAAGTGGTATTGAACAAAACAGCAGAAAAATTTGGTTTGGATATTCAATATGCGGAAGCCCTGTTTGGCGGTGCAGCCTATGATGTATACGGCGCGCCTTATCCAGAAGCATCACAGAAAATTGTAGAAGCCTGCGACGCCGTTTTGCTGGGCGCAGTGGGCGCCCCCAAATACGGCAAAGTAGAGCCAAGCTCGCTGCGCCCGGAAAGCGGTCTGTTAGCGATCCGTAAATCGCTGGGCTTGTATTGCAATATCCGGCCCATTCAATATTATGATTTCCTAGCTGACCGTGTGGTATGGAAAAAGGGCCTGCTGGACGGTCTGAACATTGTCATTTGCCGGGAATTGACCGGCGGCGCTTACTTTGGCAAACGGGACCATGATGAAAACAGCGCTTACGATACCATATCCTACAGCCGTCCCGAAATTGAGCGTATTGTGCGGGACGCCTTTGAAATGGCGAAAAA
>CABQBF010000133.1 GCA_902462325.1 uncultured Peptococcaceae bacterium | reverse complement strand
GCTGCACCATCTGGTTGACGACAAGATTAGGTGCGCAAATCAGTATCCAGCGCCATGCTCTCTTTGATTTCATCCACTTTTTTAAAGAAGTTCACCGCATAAATTTCTTCCTCATATTCTTTGCTGGCAATGCGGTTGGCCTCCCGCACAAACATCTGGGCCGAAACCATGGTGCCCGCTTTGGTGGAAAAAGTCACCGGATAAGTACCGATTTTGGGCTCAATCTGGTATTCCACCTTATGAATAGAAATCCAGTCCTCCGTTTCCGCATCCCAGGCCTGCGCGTCGGCGCGGGCGATAATGTCGGCGTCGTTCAATTCGGCAATATCCTCCAAATCCAGATAAAAATCGTTGGCGCTCATTTTTTCTTTGGCTTCGGTGTTGACCACCGGTTTGCCCTCCGACACGTGCATAGTTACGGTAATACTGGTACCGGAGCGGGTTTCCACGATGGTTTCATAGTGAACGCCCTTAAACAGCACCGATTTCACCACGCCCTTCAGCTTGCCCTGCTCTTTCGGCACAATGTCCAAATCCTCAGGCCGAATAACCACATCCACTTTTTCATTGGGCGCAAAGCCGCCGTCCAGACAGGCAAAATGCTTATCTTCAAAAATAACTTCTTTATCCTGCACCATCACGCCGTCAATGATATTGCTTTCGCCGATAAAACGGGCCACATATTCGTTGGCCGGCTCGTTGTAAATATCGGTTGGCGTGCCAATCTGCTGAATTTCGCCGTCCTTCATGACCACAATTTTATCGCTCATGGTCAGCGCTTCTTCCTGGTCGTGGGTGACAAATATAAAGGTGATCCCGACCTCCTGCTGAATTTTTTTCAGTTCATGCTGCATCTCTTTGCGCAGCTTCAAATCCAATGCGCCCAGCGGTTCATCCAGCAGCAGCACCGACGGTTCGTTGACCAATGCCCGGGCAATGGCTACCCGCTGCTGCTGCCCGCCGGACATTTCCGTAACCCGGCGCTGCCCGTATTCTTCCAGTCCTACCAGCTTCAGCATCCGTTTTACCTTTTGCTCTATGACGTCTTTCGGCTCTTTTTTAATTTTCAGACCAAAAGCTACGTTGTCATATACATTCATGTGGGGAAACAGTGCATATTTCTGGAACACCGTATTGATTTCCCGTTTATAGGGCGGCAGTTGACCGATATCCTCACCGTCAAACAAAACCTGCCCTTCATCGGGCGTCAGAAAGCCGCCCAAAATACGCAGCAAGGTTGTTTTCCCACAGCCGCTGGGCCCCAGCAGCGTTACAAACTCATTTTCATAAATATCTAAATTAATCCCTTTTAAGACAAGCTGTCCATCAAATTCCTTCACAATGTTTTTAAATTGAATCAGCTTTTTCATGGTCTTTCCCATCCCCTTTTTTTTCAAACCTGTAGCCTTTCCTATCATCCCATCTCTGTCTTTTGCATAAAAAAAGCAAGCAACGGACTTTTTATCCATCACTTGCGTTATACACCGATTTTCTTAAATTTTATCAACAACCGCACAGCTACAAAAGCAACCTCACAGCATCAAAAAACGGTCGCGCACCACAGCCTGCCTGATATGCACTTTTGATAAAACGGATGAAAAGCAATGTAGTTTGGCTTCATAGAGTCTATATAGCAAATATTATACTTTTACTACTCTTATTGACCAGTTCACAAGTTGATGTAAAAAACAAAATGGTTGTAAAGGAACCAACTTATAAAACTTGCGCTCTTAACGCAATCAATAATGGCAAAGTTGCCGCTCGGCATTTGACCCGGCTGTCCGTATGGCCTTAGCCCCGCGCAGCGCTCCGCTGCAAGGGCAGTCAAAGAAATATTTGCATGAAAAAACGACATTCTTTTCATGCGCTTATTGCGATATAATCATACTATGAAAGAAAAGATTCGTCAAGCAAAAAATTTCTCTCCCAGTTCCTCGTTGTTATAAAGGGAACCCGCCATAGTAAGGTTTTGCAGGCACAAAGAATAAACAAGGCGAAGATATAGGAATATCCGGATTCGTTCCAGTATTTCTGTCAGTTCATCGTAAAAAACGACAAAAACGCAATTCATGTTCCTCTTTGCTTGACAACCGGCAAGGCTGTTATAGTATAATACATATAGCGACATAAAACGAAAATTGGGAAAGAAGGTCTACTATGCTGATTGATTATCACTTACACTCGCAGTTTTCCTGCGACAGCGTCACCAATATGGAAGCCATCTGTCTGGCAGCTTTAGAAGCCGGGCTAGACGAAATTGCTTTCACAGACCATATGGATTTCAATTATCCTCACCAATATGAAAACCACTATATTCACGATTTGGACAACTATCTGGCGGCCATCAGCCAATATCAGATCCGCTTCGCCGGACAACTGACCATTCGGGCCGGTATTGAAATCGGTTTAGAGCGCCATCGGCTGACCGACTACGATAAAATTATCAATCGGTATCCCTTTGATTTTGTCATCGGTTCCGTACACGAAATTGGCGGCGTGGCTGTGAGCCAAAATGCCTTCTTTCAAGGAAAAACCAAAGCAGAAATTTACCGCCAGTATTACGGCGCCATTTTGGATTGTATCCGCCAATTTGATAATTTTGATGTGATTGGCCATCTGGATTACTGCAAACGCTATTGCCCGCTGCCCTATGAAGCCGGCGACCATCTCATCGCCATGGACTTACTGACCGAACTGTTCCAGGAGCTCATCAAGCGGGGCAAAGGGCTGGAAGTGAATACCTCCGGTTTTCGGCACAGTTCCGCCATGTGTCTGCCCCATTTTGATATTCTGCGTCATTACCGACAACTGGGCGGCACCCGCATCACCATTGGTTCCGACAGTCATCGTTCCCAGTATGTGGGCTTTCGTGTGGCTGAAACTACCCAGGCCTTGAAAGCGCTGGGTTTTCAGACCATCTCCACCTTTGGCCGCCGCCATGAATATCCCGTGCCGTTAGACTAGACAAAAACGCCAGCTTCGTATGGAAGCTAGCGTTTTTTCATTGTCTCATAAGCTGCCGCAAAGGGCTTGCCCAATCACGCAAATAAGTTGCACGATTGCATCAGTTTCTAACGGAAATACTTATCCCTGATAATACTGCCACGCCAAGTTTTCAGGATATCCAATCAACCCCACTGCACAAAATCAACGCCGTTCTATCTCCATCCTCCAAAAATTTTCCGTCCTTTCCTGCACCTTCTCTCCGTTCGGCGCATATAGTACGGTATATCAATCTTGTTCTGCCAGTCCGGCAGTTTGGAGGAGGATGTTTATGTCCAGAATGCGCCAAGTACCTGTGATGGATGCTACGCAGCGAGAAAGAGTCATCAGTCAAAATCTGTCCCATCCGACAATGCGGCCTGCGGCACCAACCTGCCGTGTACGGCCCAGAAAAAATCCCGTCAATAAATTCCGGCTCAGCGATACGCCAGCCTTATTGAGCAGCGGCTGCAGCTCGGTGCGGGAATTTTGCAACAGCGTGCAGAGTATTACCGTCGATTTAAACAATCTGATTGGTTCAGTAGAAAGTATTCTGCCGCTGCTGACTACCTATCTCACCGCGCTACAGGCCCGCAATATGCCCGCTGATGCACAGGCGGCCGAGCCGCCCATCGACGTTACGGCGCCCCATCGGGTAGAGGCTCAGCCCCAGCAAGCCAGTCATCCTACCACAGCGCCAGTAACGCCGGCACAGCCTGCCGCTATGCCGCGACCGGAGGATATCCAGCAGCTTTTGGAAAATCCGCTGGTAAAAAATCTGCTCACCAGCTTTATGCAGAATGCACCCCGTTAAAAGGTGCCGTTCCAGTTAGGCTTCCGACGGCATTTGCACGTCCTTTACAGCGCCCAGTATCGTAATCTGCAGCTTTTCCGGCTGGAACAGTTCTTTGGCCAGTGCTTGTACATCGGCAACGGTCACCTTGGCCAGTTTCTGCACATTTTCTTCCGGCGTAATCACCCGGTCATAGGACAATAACGAGCGCCCCAGTTTGTTCATGCGGCTGTTGACTGTTTCCAGTCCCATGAACAGACTGCCTTTTAACTGACTAAAGCTCTTTTTCAATTCCTGCTCGGTGATACCGTTTTCCCGAATATCCTCCAGTTCCTGCAGAATAATGTCAATCACCCGTTGACAATTATCCGGCCGTGTGCCCACCGAAATAACAAACGCACCGGTGTCGGTGTAGGAGCCGTTGTAGGAATACACCGAATAGGCCAGTCCTTCATCCTCCCGGATTTTTTTCACCAGACGGGCGCTCATCCCGCCGCCCAAATAGGTATTCAGAATGCTCAGCGGAAACAGTTTGTCATCTTCTTTAGCTACGCCGGGCATCGCCACACAAATCTGACTTTGGGCAATTTCTTTGTAATAACAATGCAGGCCCGCTTCTGCCGTGCCAGCCTGTGGAAATTGATTTTTTTCACCCTTCGGCACGCTGCCTAAAGCAGCCCGCACAGCCTTTACCACCTGTTCATGGCTGATATTTCCCACCACAGAAACCACAATGTTGCTGCCGGTATAATATTGCTGCATATAGTCCTTTAGCATATCATGGTCAAATACCGAAATGCTTTCCTCAGTGCCTAAAATAGCCCGTCCCAACGGATGGTCCGGCCACAGATTGGCTGAAAGCAAGTCATGCACCTGGTCGTCGGGCGTATCTTCATACATTTTGATTTCTTCAATGATAACCTCCCGCTCTTTGGCAATCTCGGCATTGTCAAATTTGCTGTGCAAAAACATATCGGAAAGTACATCCATCGCCAATGGAAAGTCCTCTGTTAAGGTTTTAATATAGTAGCAGGTATTTTCCTTGCTGGTAAAGGCGTTGAGCTGACCGCCCACCGCGTCGACTTCGCTGGAAATCTGCTCCGCTGTACGCCGCTTGGTACCTTTGAACAGCATATGCTCAATAAAATGGGTGATTCCCCACTGCTGTGTATTTTCATAACGGGACCCCACGCCCACCCAAAAGCCCATGGACATAAACTGCACATGATTGACCGTTTCGGTAATCACGCGAATTCCATTTTCCAGCGTTGTAATTTCATAATTTAAACTTTGCATCTCTGCGCACCCCAATATATTCAAAATCGGCAGCTATCAGCCCGAAGCCGACAGCTGCTCCTGCTCTAAAGTGTTCCTGTTGCTCAGTATACCCGACTTGCGCTCCGTCTGCAAGCCATAATCCAATAAAGCAACAGCATCATAAAAACGATTCTTACTTTTCAATACCACAACAATGATGCGTTTTCCTTCTTTTTGCGCTACAGCAATCAGACATTGCCCTGCCTCATTGGTAGTGCCGGTCTTTACGCCGATAGCGCCCGGATACTCCCGCAAAAGCCGGTTGGTGTTGCGCACCGAAAGCCTGCGGCCATCTATCCAGCGCACCATGTACTGCTGCTGCTGCACAATGCTGGCAAAGATTTCATTTTGCATGGCCGCTCTGGTCATCAGCGCCAAATCGTAAGCGGAGGAATAATGATTTTCAGCCGGTAAGCCATTGGAATTGCAAAAATTGGTGTCGGCGCAGCCCAACAGACACGCCTGCAAATTCATATTCTGCACAAAAACCTGCTCTCTGCCAGCCATCTGTTCCGCTAAAGCAACACAAGCGTCATTGGCCGATTTCATTAAAGCGCCGTACAGTAAATTTTCAAAAGTCAGCCTATCCCCAGCCTTCAAATTCAACGAGGATTCGCCGGTGGCTGCCGCTGTTTCCGATACGGTTACCACCTGCTGTAAATCGCCCTGTTTTATTGCCAGATAACCGGTCATGACCTTGGTTAAACTGGCCGGTGGACGGCGTTCATGCTCAGCCTTACCGTAAAGGACTTCTCCTGTGTCCAAGTCCATCACCACCGCCGCCTCGGCCGTAACAGCAGGTACCACCTCAGCCTGGGCCGGCACTGCTGCCATCATGAAAAAAAGAAAATAAAGTATCGCCATTCTGCAACGCTTCATGCTCATAAAACCTCTGACACCTTCACACATTGATAGCCTTTGGCCTTGATGGTGCCGATAATATCGGGCAGTGCCTCAGCGGTATGGGCTTTGGGGTGCATCAGAATGATAGCGCCGCTGGTCAGTTTATCGCCGGTTACCCGCTGCACCAGGGTATCATGGGAAGGCGCAGGTTCTTCCCAGTCCACCGTGTCGGCAGTCCATAAAATAGTTGTATAACCGCAGTTTTCCGCAGCCTGCAAGCAGGTTTGCCCATGCTCGCCGTAGGGCGGCGCATAGAGCGTAGGCTTTACGCCGACCAGCTTTTCCAAAATCGCTTCGCTTTGGGTGATATCCTTTTCATTCTGCGCCACGCTCAACTGATCGGGATGGGGATGCTTATACCCATGATTGCCAATTTCATGGCCAGCGTCAGCAATTTGCTGTACTAATTCCGGAAATTTTTCCGCAAAACGCCCTGTTACAAAAAAAGTTGCTTTCACATTGGACTGCTCCAACACCTGCAGCATTTCCGGCAGCACATCTTCCCCCCAATCCACATTGATGGCAATGGCCACCTTTTGCTCCGTAGTCTGTCCCTGATATACCGGATCTGCCATCACAGAAGCCTCTCCGCCATCTAAAAAAGACCACACCACCACCATGGCCAATAAGACACAAAGCCCGATGAGAACTGCCTGTATCAGCCATTTAGGAAAAAAATAAACTCTCATGCCACTTCTCCCTCCTCAAATTATTATTTATTGTATGAAAAAGAGAAATCAGTTATGTCCAATCCCAGCAGCAGATAGCGGCAATCTATGGCGAAATTTTTTCTTTTCCTCATCCGGTTTTTTTGCTACGCTTCGTTTTTATTTGCTACCCTTTGGATTTTTATTTGCTGCTCTTTGCCCTATCCTTCCGTGGCTTCGGACAATTTTTTGCCTGTCCGTCTTTGTCAAACTGCGTTTGCCACGACCAGGACAGCCTGCAAAATTATCCGCGCCCCACCAGAAAGGCGTGGGGCACAAGTCGGAATTTGGGCAAAGGTAGCGGGAGTTTTAAACCCATAAAAGGGCTGAGAGCGCCTTGCTCCCTTCTGTATTCTGTGCAATAGATACATTGTAGGGGATGCTGCCCACAGCATCCCGCTGACCGTTAGGCCAGTAAATTTGAGCAACGATAACGGAAGTACCGAAACCCATAAAACAGCAGCGAGTCTCTTATCCCTTCTGTATTCTATCTGGCAGATACGTTATAGGGTACGATGCCACTAGCGCGTTTTGAAGCACGTTTTTTGTGCGAATGCGCTGGGCGCGCCACAAAAACAGCCCTGAGGGAATCCCCAGGGCTGTTTTCTGTATCCTTGCAATATTTACTGTTGCCAGCTTCTGTGCCAATGAACCGCTTGCACCGATTATTTTTCAATGATAATCTGCTGGGTATTGGCAATCCATTCTACGTTAGCGCCTAATTTTTCAGCCACGTAACGGATTGGCACATAGGTGCGGTCGTTGAGAATTACCGGCGCTGCGT
>CABQBF010000132.1 GCA_902462325.1 uncultured Peptococcaceae bacterium | reverse complement strand
TTGTTTGCCATGCCCTTTATTTCATGGATGTTCTCTACTTATTTGTTTCAAACTTGATAACCCTTCCCCCATTACAAAAAACGCACATTTTAAACATGCTCAACATGGTAACCTAAAAGGGGGATTACATTAACAGGGATACCTAGCCAAACACCTGACAACAGCCCGGTTCTATTGTTTTTACCAGTTGGCACCGGTGGTGGCTACTACAGCCATCATCAATTCTATATCATCGATCATTTTAGCCACAATGGCATAGGCTTCGTTCTGCTTCACTTCCTGTAGCCGCACCTTTAAGGTATCCGTTTCATATTTAGAGAAATATTGCTTTAAAAGTCCACTCTCCTGCAACAAAGCGGTCAGCACCACCACATCCTCGCTTAATGTACCATCCTCTAAAAATTCGGCTCGAATCTTATCAACCACCCGCTGTACAGCCTGTGGTTCGGGCAAAAAGGTTACTTTCTCGTGCAGCAGACCTTTTTCCCGCTCTAAAGTGCCGTAGCCGGCAGCCTCCAAACTTTCGCCCAGAGCGCCTAACAACTGATGCAAATTTTTGTCGGTGGCGGAGAACACAAACTTTTCTGCCAAAGCCCGTGCCGTCATAGGCTTGCGGTCAGTAATCTGCTCATATAAAGGGCGCAGATAGCCCAATGATTCCGGCAACGCTTCGCCCAATATCAAGCGACCTTTTTCATCCCAATGCACCACATGCTGCTCCAACAACTCCAGTAAACCGCCCATCACCAAGCAAACCGTTATCTCTGTGGACTTTAACAATGGAATTTTGCCATTTTCCTTTAACGCGCACAATGTATATTCCTGCGTGACACTTAATGTTTTCATGCGTTTAACCTCCTTGCAGCGCTATTGATTACTTGCCATTTTCAACTGCTGCCTATAAGCCCACTATACCCCTTATAAAAAGCTCTGTCAAGTCTGTAGGACATTAGGTCCGTCTTAACGGCTGTGCTGAAACAACACCCAAGCACCTGCCCAAATGATGGCCAAAGCAGCGGCTAAGGTGAAAAATACCATATTCACACCGGACATAGACGCCTGCATGGCCTCTATACCACTTTGCTGAAAAAGCCTGGTGCTGATGGTCAACAGAGCGGTCAGCATACTGAGCCAGATAACGGAGGCAATCTGCTTGCACCAGTTCAACATGGAAGAGCCATGCCCGGCCAATTCCGGCGGCAGCTCCCGCATGCCGTAATCGGTCAGCGGCATATTCAACAGGCCCACGCCAAAAAAGCGCAGCGAAAGCATGGGAATGATGAACCATAAAGCGCTGTCCATTTGGGCAAAGTGCATCATAAAATTTCCGCAAGCAGCCAAACCCAGTCCCGTTAAAATGAGCTGCTTATTGCTGAAATGGCGAATTAGCTTGCGGGCCAAGCTGGTAGCCAGCACCATCACGGCCGAGGGCACCAGCATAATCAGGCCGGCTGCAAAGGCGGTATAGCCCTGAATAGTTTGCAAATACACGGCCATCAGCAACGGCGTGATGGTAAAGGTGATATTGACCGCCGCTGTCACTACAGCGGTAACAGCAAAGGGCCGGTACTGCAACACTTTAAAATTGAGCAACGGCTCACTGCTGCGACTTTCCAGACGCACAAAGGCAGCAATCAGGCCAACGCCCAGCACCAAACAGGCCCAAAACAGCGGACTGCTCCAACCCCAATCCTCCACCTCTGTGAAGCCGATTAAAATCGACACCGTGCCCAGCGCCATCAACGCCATGCCTTTCAAATCCAGCCGCTCTTTATGTACGCCAGCTTCCTGAGGAATGCTGGAGCGAGCCAGCAAATAAGCGGCCGCAATGAGGGGCAGATTGACCAAAAATAAGCTGTGCCAGTTGAAAAAGGTCAGCAAAAAGCCGGAGATACTTGGCCCAATGGTAACGCCCAAGGAAGAAAAGGTAACTGATAGGCCCAAAAAGCTGGCCTGCTTTTCTCTGGGAATGTAGCGATAAAGCAGCGTCATAGTACAGGGCAAAATGAAGCCAGCCGCCAATCCCTTTAAAATCCGAAACAAAATCAGCATACCAATATTGCAGGATAAGGCACAGCCTAGGGCAAAAACGGCCATGAAAAGCAAGGCTGTCAAATACATACGCCGGTAGCTGTAGCGCTCGCCAAAATAGCCCACCATGGGCATCACAATGCCGAGCGCCAGCATATAACCAATCATCAGCCACTGGGCTGTACTCAAATCGGTGTGAAAAATTTCAATAAAGGTAGGCAGCGCAATGTTGACTGTACTGGTATTAATAGTCGCCATGCAGCCCGCCACCAGCGTGGTGTACAATAACGCCTTTTGTTTTCGCTCATCCTGCAAAATCATGTAAAAGCCCCCCTGTTTCTTTTCATGCAACGACAATTGCCCGACAAAGGAATTCTCTTTCACTTAGTATAGCAGATTTTTCCGCCGCTGTGCCGATTATCTGAAAATCTTTTCACTTTCCATACAGAAGTTGAAATTTCAGGCATGGAAATCAATTTTCACCCACGTTTCTAGAAACGTTTTTGCTATCCTTTGCCTATCCTGCCCCACCCGACCATTCGCGCTTCAAGCGTCGGGCAATGAACACCGATTTGCCTGTCTTTAGCTTTGCGGACTACGTCCACCACCGAGAGACAGCCTGCGCTGTTCATCCATATTAAGACAGGAGGTCGGCAAAGATAGCAGAAAGTTGAAACCCATAAAGCGGTAGCGAATACCCTGATACGTCATTCTGAGCCGCAGGCAAAGAATCTTCCCTTCGGTTTTATTCTTTGGAAGACGCTTCACATTCGTTCAGCATGACAAGGCGCTGGCCATCGCGTAACAAATCGTTATACGATGGTCGGTGAATTACCGACCCCTTATCCTTACGCTTGGCGTAAGCGGACAACAAACAAAAAGCATATAAAAAGCCTGTCAGCAGAGAGAGCTATCTCTCTGCCGACAAGGCTTTCCGATATACGCTTATTCTTCTTCAAACAAATCTTCTACGGCTTCTTTCATTTTGCCGAAGAAGCCTTTGCCTCTTCTAGCGTCTTCGCTTTTTTCCTCTTTTTTTTTACTTTCGTCTACATGAATTTTGCCATCGTTTTTTGTTTCCGGTTCTGCTGTTTTGAAGGTTGCGTTCAGCTTTTGCAGCAAATCCCGCTGCTCGCTGGTCAGGTTTTTCGGCGTTACCACCTTGATGGTCACATACTGGTCGCCTTTGCCATAGCCCTTGATGTTTTTCACGCCCTTGCCCTTCATGCGGAATTTGGCGCCGCTTTGCACGCCGGGCGGAATGGTTAATGTCACTTTGCCTTCTAAGGTCTGCACCTGAACATCGGCCCCTAAAGCCGCCTGAGCGATATTGATTTCCTGTTCCATATAAATATCGTCCTCGTTGCGGACAAAAATAGGATGGCTGCGCACATTGATATAGATATACAAATCGCCATTAGGACCGCCCTGCTCGCCGGGATCGCCCTCGCCGCTCATGCGCAGGCGGGAACCCACGTCCACACCGGCAGGCACCTTAATTTCAATTTTTTTGTTAATCCGCTTTTTGCCTTTACCGTTACATTCGGGGCAAGGATCTTTGATGACAGTGCCCTTGCCGCCGCATTCGGGGCAGACTTTGGCGGTCTGAATTTGTCCGAATGGCGTTTTCTGCATGGTATAAACCTGCCCGCTACCGTTACAGCGGCTGCAGGTGGTGGCACCGGTACCTGGTCTGGCCCCTGTGCCATGACAGGTACCGCAGCTTTCCCATTTCGGCAGAGTCACTGTTTTTTCAGTCCCAAAGACTGCTTCTTCAAAATCAATGGTCAAATCATAGCGCAAATCGGCGCCCTTTCTAGGACCTCTCTGCTGCTGACCACCACCGAAGCCGCCGCCAAAAAACATATCGAAGATGTCGTTCATGCCGCCGAAATCCTGACCGCTAAATCCGCCTGTGCCGCCAAAACCGCCGGGGCCATCGTGTCCAAACCGGTCGTACTGCTCCCGTTTGCTGGCATCAGACAGGGTTTCATAGGCTTCATTGATTTCTTTAAATTTTTCTTCTGCTTCTTTATCGCCGGGATTTACATCGGGATGATATTTTCTGGCCAGTTTTCGGTAGGCTTTTTTTAATTCGTCGTCGCTGGCATTTTTTTCTACGCCCAGCACTTCATAATAATCACGCTTTGCCACTGCTGGTCCTCCTCTTTCCTGTTGCACAGAAAAGCGCATCTGAAACACAGTTCTGACAAAATCAGCGAAAGGGCTGCGCAGCCGATTCTCTTGGAAGAGATATCCCGGCTGCACGCCGCTTCGCTTCATCTGCCAAATGGCTTCCTTGCGCTTTTTGGGCAAACGCTTCTATGCTGTTGTTGCTACATTGCTTGCTGCCTGTCTGCAGCAGTAAATTTATACTTCTTTGTATTCAGCGTCGTATACGCCGTCTTCGTGAGGAGCAGACTGGGCTTCTGCACCGCCCTGGGCCTGTTGAGCTTGTTGCGCCTGCTGTGCGGCTGCATACATTTTTTCTGTCAGTTTATACAGAACATCCTGCAGTGCTTCGGTTTTGGCTTTGATTTCAGCAGTATCATTGCCTTCCAGCGCTTTCTTCAGTTCGTCCTTTGCTTTGTTGATATCGGCAACTTCAGCAGCATCGGCTTTGTCGCCCATATCTTTCAAGGTTTTTTCTACCTGGAATACCATAGCGTCGGCATTGTTGCGGATGTCTACTTCTTCCTTCCGTTTCTTGTCGGCTTCAGCATTCATTTCAGCGTCTTTAATCATTTTATCGATTTCTTCATCGGACAGACCGCTGTTAGATTTGATGGTAATCCGCTGTTCTTTTCCGGTGCCTAAATCTTTGGCAGATACGTTTACAATGCCGTTGGCGTCGATGTCGAATTTTACTTCAATCTGTGGAATTCCACGTGGAGCTGGTGGAATATCCATCAAAGTAAACCGTCCCAGTGTTTTATTGTACTGTGCCATTTCCCGTTCACCCTGCAATACGTGAATGTCGGTAGAAGTCTGGTTGTCGGCAGCAGTGGTAAATACCTGCTGACGGGATACTGGAATGGTGGTGTTCCGTTCTACGATTTTTGTGAACACACCGCCTAAGGTTTCAATCCCTAAGGACAGCGGCGTAACGTCTAACAGTACCACGTCTTTTACTTCACCGGCTAACACACCGCCCTGAATGGCTGCACCGATGGCAACGCATTCGTCAGGGTTGATGCCTTTGAACGGTTCTTTGCCCAACAGATTTTTAATAGCGTCCTGCACTGCTGGAATACGGCTGGAACCGCCAACCAGAATAACCTTGTTGATATCGTTTGCAGACAATCCGGCATCTTTCAAAGCCTGACGGGTTGGGCCCATTGTTTTTTCTACCAAATCGGCAGTCAGTTCATTGAATTTGGCTCTGGTTAAGGTCAAATCCAAATGCTGCGGACCGTTTTCATTCATGGTGATAAATGGCAGATTGATGTTGGAGCTGGTCACGTTGGACAATTCAATTTTTGCTTTTTCTGCCGATTCTTTTAAACGCTGCATAGCAGTTTTATCGCTGGACAAATCAATACCGGTCTGTTTCTTGAATTCTACCAGCATCCAATCGATAATCTTTTCATCGAAGTCGTCGCCGCCTAAACGGTTGTTCCCGCTGGTAGCCTTTACTTCAAAGATGCCGTCGCCTAATTCCAGAATGGAAACATCGAAGGTACCGCCGCCTAAGTCAAATACCAAAACGGTCTGGTCGTCGCCTTTATCCATCCCATAAGCCAGAGAAGCGGCTGTTGGTTCGTTGATAATCCGCAGTACATTCAAACCGGCAATTTTACCGGCATCTTTTGTAGCCTGACGCTGGCTGTCTGTAAAGTAAGCTGGTACCGTGATAACTGCTTCAGTTACAGTTTCGCCCAAATAAGCTTCGGCGTCGGCTTTCAATTTCTGCAAAATCATAGCAGAAATTTCCTGCGGTGTATAGGAAGTGCCTGCTACTGTTACCTTGTAGTCGGTACCCATATGACGTTTAATCGAAATTACGGTGTTATCTGGATTGGTGATAGCCTGACGTTTTGCCACCTGACCTACCAGACGTTCGCCGGTTTTAGAAATCCCCAGCACAGACGGTGTGGTGCGGTTACCTTCGCTGTTTGGAATAACAACGGGTTCGCCGCCTTCCATCACTGCTACGCAAGAGTTTGTTGTTCCTAAGTCAATCCCAATTACTTTTCCCATTTTAAATTCCTCCTAAAAATTTTCACAAGTTTTATTTCAAAGCATTTTTCACCAATTAACGGGTTTCTGTTTTATTTTGAAACCTTTACCATAGACGGGCGAATAACCCGTTCTCTCAGCATATAGCCAGCCCGCAGCTCTTCTACCACGGTATCCTCCGGCACGCTGTCATCTTCCACCTGCATAATGGCTTCATGCAGCTTGGGGTCAAAGGGCTGCCCCACTGCCTCGATTTTGCTCATGCCAGCCTGTTCCAGCACCTGCAGCATCTGACGGTAAATCATTTCCATACCTTTTACCATGTTCTGCACCTCTGGGCTGTTGCCGGAATTTTTCAGCGCTAGCTGGAAATTATCCAACACCGGCAGCAATTCGCCAATCAGCTTGGCATTGCTGTATTTGAGCAAATCGTCTTTTTCCTGCGCTGTGCGGCGCTTATAATTTTCAAAATCTGCTGCCACCCGCAAGAACCGCTGATTCAAATCGGCCAACTCACCGGCCAGCTTCTCAGCGTTCTGTTCTTCTGTTTCTTCCGCTGCCTCTTCGGCATCGGGTTCTGCGTCAGCAGCCTCCTGCTGAACTTCCTCTTGCGTTTCAGCCTCTGCATGCACTTCCTCGGTCAGGGTTTCTTTTTCCTGTTCTGTCATGTGCTTGGTCACACTCCTTTATATCCTTATCATATCCCTACGATGTCGGTTGATATTCCTTTTTCTTCACAATAATGTTGATGCGTAAGATAGCTTCTGCTACCTCTCCGGCTGTTTTTAAACTGTGCAGCTTCACATAAAGTGGGTCTACCACACCGGAAATATATAAATCATCAATACGACCTGTGTCGCAGTTGATACTGAGATGATGATTGCTTTGCAGCTCTTGTGCCCTATGCACATCGCCCAGCTTTTCCAGCGGATTAAAACCCGCATTGGTCACAATCTGCATAAAAGGCTTTTTCAATGCCGCAATCACGCAATCGGCGCCAAACACCGCCATACCGGACAGTGCGTTTTTATTTTGCTCCAGTTGCCGCGCCACCGCCAATTCGGCTGCGCCGCCGCCGGCTACCAGGCCCTTTTGCAAAGCGGACTGTACACTGGAAGCAGCGTCCTTGGCAATCCGTTCCTTTTCACCTACCACTTCGCCAGTGGCAGCGCCTACCAGAATGGTCGCCATAGTTTTGCCCTTGCCGCCCAGCACCTTAATCTGCGACAGCTTCTCATTTCCTAGGATATGCGCCGCCGTGCCAAACTGTTTTTGCAGTTCCTCCGCCGGTTTGCGCAAC
>CABQBF010000131.1 GCA_902462325.1 uncultured Peptococcaceae bacterium | reverse complement strand
TGTATGATGGGGATAGGTTGCAATGCGATTTTTGGATAGCTCATGACGTGTCCACAGGCCATTTTTGTGCCAGCGAACAGAGCAGTGCTACTCTAAATTTTTCTGGATTTGCTGCACATAGGGAGTCAGGTCCTCCCGGGAAAAGCTGGAGACGATACGGTGGCCCTGGGGTGTTAACAGGCGATAATGCTGAGAAATGATGTTTTGCTGAATTTTATAGCCGCCAAATTCCTCCAACTGTTTCCACCAGATTTTGCCGCCCATGGTGGGCGGATAAGTCACGTTGGTGTGCTGAAAGGCCAGCGCTGTCAATAAGTCCGATAATTCGCCGCCATAAGCGTTTTGCAAAATTTCACTGTCGGCAAAAAGAGCTGCCAGCGTCACAGCACCGCTCCAGCCCAGAGAGCGGCGGCCTTTTTCGATTTCCACCAGCGTTTTTTTGGAGATGCCCAGAATATCGGCCATTTTTTCCTGCGTTAAGCCGTATTCAGTACGAATAACTTTCAATTTTTGGTCCATCTGGGAAACAAATAAAACCCGTTCCATAGTATCACCTGCAAATCTGATTTTGAATTCATGAAAAGTGTAAATTTACTCTTTGTGAATTAATTTTACCATAAATGTAATGTTTGTCAAGATGGGCGTAAGAATTGTGTAAAAAAGCTTGCGAAAACAGAAAAAGGCGTTTAAAATGGTATCTGCTGTGGTAAGTAATTAAGAAAAATTTCACGAAGGAGGAGAAAGTATGGAGCAATTATTATTTGCTAGATGGCAGTTTGCAATTACAACTGTCTATCACTTTCTGTTTGTTCCACTCACGTTAGGGTTGTCCATTCTGGTTGCAATTTTGCATACGCAATATTACCGCACTAATGATTTCAAATACCGGAAGATGACCAAGTTCTGGGGCAAACTGTTTTTAATCAACTTTGCGTTAGGGGTTGCCACAGGGATTGTGCAGGAATTCCAGTTCGGCATGAACTGGTCTGAATATTCCCGCTTTGTAGGCGACATCTTCGGCGCACCGCTGGCCATTGAAGCGTTGGCCGCATTCTTTATCGAATCTACTTTTTTGGGTATCTGGATTTTCGGCTGGGATAAGCTGCCCAAGCTGGTGCATTTAATTTCCATTTGGCTGGTGGCCTTTGCCAGTAATTTATCAGCATTTTGGATTTTGGTTGCCAATTCTTTTATGCAAAATCCGCAAGGCTTTGTGCTGAATAATGGCCGTGCCGAAATGGTGAACTTCTTTGATTTAATCACCAATCCCTATGTATGGCATCAGTTCCCCCACGTGGTAACGGCGGGCATTACCACTGCCGGTTTCTTTGTGATGGGGATCAGCGCTTGGCATCTGGCCAAAAAGCATGAGGTAGCTTTCTTCCAGAAATCTTTTAAATATGCTGTGGTGTATGGTCTTATCGGGGTATTGGCTGTCTGCACCATCGGTCATATGCAGGGACAGTTTTTGATGGATGTGCAGCCGATGAAAATGGCCGCTGCCGAAGCCCACTGGGAAACGGAAGATCCGGCATCCTTTGTGGCCATTGCCGCCATTGATGAAGAAGCAGGCGAAAACAAATTTGCCATTGAAATTCCCTATATGCTCAGTTTTATGACCTATAATTCGTTCAGCGGGGAAGTCACCGGAATTCATGATTTACAGGCTCAGTACGAAGAACAATATGGCGAAGGCAATTACATTCCGCAGGTAACGCCGTTATTCTGGAGTTTCCGCGCCATGGTTGGCGCCGGCTGTTTGATGGCGCTGTTGGCACTGGTTGGCCTGGTATTGTTAAAGACCGGAAAATTACAGAACAATAAAGTTTATCTGAAAATTATGTTATTTGCGATGGCGCTGCCTTACATTGCCAATACAACCGGCTGGCTGATTACAGAAATGGGCCGTCAGCCTTGGATTGTATATGGTTTGCAAAAAACGGCGGAAGCGGTTTCTACCGTAGTGCCGGCTGGTTATGTACTGATTAGTATGGTCGGGTTCACATTAATTTATGGCATTCTGGCTGTTGTTGATGTGATGCTCATCGTGAAATATGCGAAAAAATCTCCCGAAGAATTGGAAGAAGCACCGTCTGCCAGTGAGGAGGTGTCCTTATGGACTTAAATAGTTTGTGGTTTATTCTTGTAACAGTGCTGTTCATCGGCTTTTTCTTTCTGGAAGGCTTTGATTACGGCGTAGGGATGTTAAATCCGCTGGTGGCTAAAAACGACACCGAACGGCGGATTGTGTTAAATACCTTTGGTCCTTTCTGGGATGGCAACGAGGTTTGGCTGCTGACAGCTGGCGGCGCTATTTTCGCAGCCTTCCCCAACTGGTATGCTACTTTGTTCAGCGGTTTTTATCTGGCCCTGTTTTTGGTGCTGCTGACCTTGATTGTGCGCTGTGTGGGCATTGAAGTGCGCAGCAAGAAAGAAAGCCAGCAGTGGAGAAACACCTGGGATCTGTTGATTGCCATCAGCAGTTTCTTATCCGCCTTTTTATGGGGTGTGGCCGTATCGAATTTAATGACCGGTGTGCCGATTGATGCCGATATGCAGTTTGCAGGCAATTTCTTTACCTTACTGACGCCGTTCACCATTTTTGGCGGCGTAGTGTTTGTGTTGCTGTTTGCGTTCCATGGCGCGTTGTTCCTGAAATTGAAAGCGGGCTCCGATGCGGTATTAAGCAGGGTAAAAGCGTTGGCCGACAAGCTGGGTTTGGTGTTGGTGGTTGCTGTAGTCATCTGGGTTGTTCTGGCTTATTTCTTAACGGACATTTACAGCGGCGTTCTGGCCTTGGTGTTGGTAGCTCTGGCTGCTGTGGCGCTGGTGGCTTCGGTGGTGTTGCAGTTAAAGGATAAAAAAGGATTTTCCTTTATTGCCATGTTTTTGGCCATCCTGTGTGTAACGGCCAGCGTATTTGCCGGCATGTTCCCCAATGTGATGATATCCACCTTGGATCCATCCTGGAGTTTGACGATTTATAATGCCAGCTCCAGTCCCTATACTTTGAAAATTATGACCGTTGTGGCCTTTACTCTAGTGCCGATTGTACTGCTGTATCAATCCTGGAATTACTATGTATTCCGCAAACGGGTTACAGCCAAAGATGTAAAATATTAATTTGCTTTTGCTGTTCTAAAGCTGTCTTGCTGCTCTATCACAGAGCGCAGGGCAGCTTTTTTGCTGTGTGCAAAAACTGCGCGCCGGTTTATCTGGAGCCTTCGCAACAAAAACAGGGGATAATAATGGCTTTAAAATAAACTTAATGCTAAATAAAAATATGCAGTAAGACAAAATTCACCCAAGCGTCAGAATGATTTATAATATAAATATAAGTTATGAAACTATTTCAATTCATTTATTTAACACCTGAGGAGGAGATTGCAATGAAAGTCATTGATTGCAGACTGCGGCCGCCGATTGGCGCCTATGCCGACGATTTTTTATTTAAAGCCACAGCTTCTGGCATGATGCAAAATTGCACCAGGCAGCATAATTGCACCACGCCCAATTCGGCCAAAGAGCGCTCTATGGAGCTGCTGCTTGCGGAGATGGACGCCAGCCATGTAGAGTGCGGGTATTTTGCTATCCGCAATACGGAGCAATGCGGCAATGATGTATTGTTTGAGTTACATCAGAAATATCCCGGACGGTTTCAAACCTTTGCCGGTCTGAAACCCCACGATGGCGCCGAATATTGTCTGGCGCAGATTGAAAAATACGTTTTGAACGGGCCAGCCGCCGGCGTGGCCATGGAGCCGGCCATCTACGGTACGCCCTGGTATGTGGACGATGAGATTGCCTATCCTATTTATGAGTTTTGCCAGGCAAAGCAAATTCCCATCATGATGACCTACGGGGGCAGAAATCCTGTCGACGCTACGTATTATCTGCCCGCACCTATGGAGCATGTAGCGCAAACTTTCCCCAATTTACGGTTGTTGCTGCTGCACGGCGGTTGGCCTTGGGTAGTGCCAAATTGCAGCTTGGCGCTGAATTATAAAAATATTTATCTCTGCGCCGATATGTATATGATCAATGCACCAGGACAACGGGATTATGTCGATGCCGCCAATTACTTTTTAAGTGAAAAATTGATGTTCGGCTCAGCCTATCCCATTCTCTCTATCGCTGATGCGGTACAGCATTATCTGCATTGCGGTGTGCGGGAGGACGTGCTGCCCAATATTATGTATAACAACGCATTGGCTGCTTTGAAATTTTAAGGAAACTATAGGGAAGATGAAGATAGAGGTTGTTTTGTTACAAAGAGCGATATATTTTTATGAATGGAGTTGAAGGAAATGTTATTATCAACAGATAGCAAAAGTATAAAATATTATATCAAGTCAGCAATTGTTTTGATCATTATGTTTGGTTTTCGTTATCTTCCGGCAATTGATCCAATTACGCCGCAAGGCATGCATGTGTTAGGCATTTTTATTGGATTGTTAGTAGGTTGGTCGACAGTAGGTATTATTTGGCCTTGTTTTGCTGCATTTATAGGCTTGTGTATGACTGGACTTACTGATGTGAGTAGTTTATTGGCTGATTGCTTTGGGAGTGATATCTATGTGATGCTGTTATGTTTCTTTGCTTTTATGACATTGGTATCGGAAAGTAAAGTGACGAATGTTATTATTAACTGGATGATAAGTTTAAAGTTTTTGCGGGGCAAACCTTGGTTGTTTAGCTTTATGTTAATTTTAGCCTCTTTTGTTGGCTCTTTTTTAGTTGGTTGTTTTGTGGCAATCTTTATTATTTGGGAGATTATTTATAATTTAGCCAAGAAAATGGGCGCAAAGCCTTATGAACCTTATCCGACAGTTATGATTATTGGGACAACAATTGCGGCAATTTTGGGAACAGTTGTGTTTCCGTTCCGGGCCACGGGTGCAGTTCTAGCGACTACCTATACTGCTATGTCTGGCACCGCCGTCGAAGCAGGAAGATTTTTTGCTTTTGCAGTTCCGTTAGAAATTGTGGTGTTTATTGTTTATTTATTGGTATGCCGTTTTGTTTTTCGGATTGATGTAACGGCCTTGAAAAATTGTATCAACGATGCAGTGGTTGAGAAAGAGTCACTGAAGATGACTGCATATCAAAAATTAATGATTGGAACGTTGGTCGTAGTCATTTTAATGTTGACTTTGCCAAACTTTATGCCAGCTACTTGGGCGATTACAGGATTTCTTAATGCAATCGGTATGAGTGGCAAAATCATGTTGGCGATTATTTTATTATGTATTTTACGTAGTAATGAGAAGCCAATTATGGATTTTAATAAAGCGGCAAAAGAAGGTGCTTCTTACGAAACCTTAATCATGTGTGCTTTGATTATGCCTCTTGCTTCCATGTTGACAAGCGATGCCACGGGAATCAAGACTTTTGTGGCTGATCTATTAGGGCCATTTTTAACTGGCTTTGGCCCCACAATGTTTATTGTTATGTTGCTTTTGATGTGTTTGGTTTTAACGCAGGTTATGAATAATGGTGTTATTTGCATTATTTTGATGAGTCTTTTAACTTCGATGACCGAAACATTAGGGATTTCTGCAACACCGATTGCGATTATGTTGATGGTTTTCTCACAGTTAGCGTTCTGCACACCGGTAGCTACCCCGATGTCTGGGATTATGTTTGCGAATACAAATTGGGTAAAAGCAAAAGATTTGTATCGATATGCGATTATAGCCTCTCCTTTTATCTGGCTTGTAGCGATTCCTTTTGGAATTTTGTGGGGGAGTATCGTTCTTTAAAATATTAAAGTTCGTTCCATAAAGCGATAGGCCAAAAGGCATGGAAACATGTATTTTGGCCTGTTTACATAATGAAAAAGTAATTTGTCTGTATAGGACAAGATTTTTACAGCAAAAAGGGCAATTGGTCATTTCTTGACAGGTGCCCTTCAATGTGAAACAATAAAAAATATAGAGTGATAACATGTTAATGATTATGTTGCACGTATTGCATTAGGAGGGATTCTTTATGCGTACGGAACAAATTAAATATTTGTTGGAAATTGGTGACAATCCTTCTTTGAGCGCGGCTGCGGAAAAACTGTGCATGACGACGGCGGCGCTGAGTCTTTCCATCAAAAATCTGGAGGAGGAGCTGGATACCCAATTATTGCTGCGGACCAATAAAGGGGTGCAGCTAACCGCTGAGGGAAAACGGCTGGCGGAGATTGGCAGTCGCTTTTTGCAGGAACTGAGCGTTTTTTCGCATCGGACAGAGCAAAAAAATTATGCGTATCATGGTATGATTGACATCTTGACTGGTCAAAATGCAGTGGACCAGTTCTTTCCTCAGGTAATTTGTAATTTTCATCAGGAATACCCCAATATTTTCGTGAACCCCATTGTAGAGAATATTGCCGATGGATTGCAGCTATTGGCTGAAAAGCAGAGTGTGGAATTGCTGTTTTGCTATGATATTTGGAATAACTCAAAAGCGGCGAGAGCCTATGACCATGAAAAATTTACATTTCATCCGCTGGTGAATGGACGGCTGTATTGTGTGGCCAGCCGTAAGCTGTCCATCGCTGCGCAGAAGTCGCTTTCCAACGATATTTTTATGAAATTTCCCTATTTGGTTTATCAGGCGAAAAGCTATCATCTGCAGGATTTAGATTCGGAGCGCTTGCGGATTTCGGCCAATGCGGCAGGGGTCCAGCCGCAGATTATTCTTTTGGATAATCAGTCGGTTTATCAGGAAATGCTGGACAATGGCATGGGGATTTCCAAAAAGGTGCTGTTGCCGTTAAAAAATCTGCATCAGAGCGACAAGTTGGCCTATATCCCCATTGAAGAGCCTGATGAGAAAAGAACCTATACTTTCGGGTATTTCGCCCGCAAGGAGCATCCGTTATCAACCCTTGCCCAGATTTTTGTTCGTTACTTAGAAAATTATCTAGCTGACAATTGTGTATGAGATAGGCGGACTGTTTGGCGATAGACAGTCCGCTTTTGCATGCAAGCGGCTCAAATGGATTGCAGCAAGGTTTTCCATTTTGTTTGATTGGTTTTGCGGTAAATCAGATAATAGGCGGCGCGGCTTTCTGCATCGGAAAAAGGAATATGAATGCGTCCTGCTTGTCGGCTTTTTTGTAGTTTTAAAGTAATATCGCTGGCGAAGGAAGGTAAATCCGAATAACGGGCTAATTCGCCGACTGCTTCCAAATCGTTTTGCAGAAAAAATCTGGAACGGGGCATTTTTTGCCGGACAATGTCCTCCCAAAAGCCCACTTGGGCATACATGATAAAGTTTTGGCCGTCCATTTGGGCAAAAGAAATGGCTGGATAAGCGGCGGCAGGATGCATGGGACTAACAGAGAGATAGAGCTGCTCTGTTTTGTAGAAACGGCTAATATAGTCCGGTTCTTCATAGGGATGGGTCAGGATAATAAAATGATATTGGTCCGTTTGCAGTCCTTGAAGGAGCAGTTCTTCATTTTCAATTTTAGATGTAATGGTTTGCCCGGCATAAAGGGTGGTAATGCTGGGCAGCAATTCCATTAAAGGGCCGGGCGCACAGCTTCCGATAGCAAGGGTATGCAGGCCGCGGTCAAAGG
>CABQBF010000130.1 GCA_902462325.1 uncultured Peptococcaceae bacterium | reverse complement strand
CCGGCGCAGCGCCAATGTAACGATCTGCGCGCCGCCCTGCTCTGCCACAGCTCGCACCAGATCCAGCGAAAATTTACCGGAGCCTAAAATAAAACGGGAATCAAAAACATGCCCGCCTAATCGCAACTGGTCTTTTTCATCATTTTGTATCACAACAACAACCTCTTTTCACTTCATCATAAACTTTTTATATGTCTTGCTTAAGGCTCTGTCAAACCTAACAGCAGACGCAGAATCATGTTGGCCTGATGACCAGCGCAAATCTGCACCCGCGGCGCCATTAAGCCGTTGCCCGGCATCGCCTCGCTGCTGCCGTCTCCACATACATAAAGCCGTCTCATGCTACGCGTAGTTTGGATGGTATTGGCACTATCATAGCCTGCCATGCCGGAAGCTGCCACAATAGTTTTTTCTTCATCGGGCAGCAGAGCATTGATCAGCATCGCCTTTGCCGACGGATTGTCCAGCGCCTCGCAGATCAACGGCCAGCCCTGAAAGATAGCCGCCGCATTTTCTGAGGTAATTTTAATTTGCTTAGCATACACCTGCACAAAGGGATTTATTTCACCGATCTGCCCCGCCAAAGCCTCTGTTTTAGGCAAACCAAGATGACGCAGCGTATAATGCTGCCGATTCAGGTTACTGGGCTCCACGGTATCAAAATCCACCAATAACAATTTTCCCACGCCCAGTTGAGCCAGCATCACCGCAATATTAGAGCCAAGCCCACCCAGTCCGGCAATAGCCACCGCCCCTTGCTTCACTAAGTTGTGTACCTGTGGCGTATGCCGTGCTGTCAGCATAGCCTCCAGCTGCGTTTCATCGACCATCCTGCCTTTGGGAATCAACACAATACTATCTCCCTCTTGCAAAGGCAAATCCGCTTCTGTTTGAAACCCATTGTAGATTACAACCATCTGCTCGTCCGGCGTTATAAACTGTCGCAGAGATCTGTAAGCAGTCTGCACTGATTTTCCATTCAAAATAATTTCCATTTCAGCCACCACCTACAAAGCTGACAATTTCCAAACAATCCTCAGGCTGCAAAATCACCGACTCATACTGTTCCCGCTTTAAAATTTCTCCATTGTATTCCACTGCAATGCGAGACAGTTGATAATCCTGTTGTCGCAAATAGGTCAACAAACTGGTTCCAACAGCAAGTACAACTTCAGTTCCATTGATTTTCACCGTTTTGTCTCCTTCCTATGAAATTCAACCAACACAAAAAGGACATAAAAAAGAAAACACCCCGGGTGGTGCTCCCCATTTTATGTCCTACTCTTTACAAACATCTCTATTTGTCAGCCACTCTGCTTTTATCATTGCTAGCAAATTATGACTGTTTTTACTTTAGCGGAAAAAACTGCTGCTGTCAAGAAAAAAATTTCTATCAAGACAGCTCCTCCTGCTCTAACTGCCAAATCTGCTTATCCATACGGAATAACAAACAAGTCGCCACACCCACCACTGCAATAAAAAAGAACAACAGGGATGCGCCGCTACCTTTCCCGCTGCCAAATACCGCAAGCAACAGACTGCCTTCCACCTGTGCCGCCATCCATGGTTCAAACACATAGTCTACCAGATAACCGCCCAAACCATAGCCCAGAGGGATGGTAAAAAACTGCAACGTATTACGCGCCGCATAAACACGTCCCTGCATAGCAAGCGGAATTCTGCTGCGCAATAAAGCATCTAAATTTGCGCTCATAATAGGAATCGAAATCCAGCCCAAAACAGTGCCAACACACCAAACCGGCAGCGATTTTCCAAAAGCCAAGAAAAAATTTTCTGTACTCATCGATAACAACAACGTGTTACAAATCACCCGCACACGGCTTTTAGGCGCCGGCAACAGCGACACCAATACACTGCCGACCAGCATAGCAATCCCACTTGCTGTAACATCGGAAGCTGGCTGCTGCACAGTATTCATTAATCCATTGACGGCATTCAGACAATAAAGATGCAAAATTTGCAGGCTGTCTGTTTGCAAAAAATATAGAACGATTACCGTACAGCATGCCGCCACAGTATCGCAGACTAGCATAGTAACTTTTTTGTTCCAACGGTCGCTGAGCGCTCCGGCAAAAATACTCATGAACACATAAGGCATATACGAGCACACCGAAAGCAACGCCGTAGTTAACGCAGAACCTTCCGTCTGATACGACCAGATAATTAATGCAAAACTGGTCATAGCGCTGCCCAATGCAGAAAAAGACTGGGTCAGCCACAATAATAAAAACAGTTTCAACTCTTGAAAACAATCAAGAAATACAACTCGTTTCATATAGACTTTGCTCCTTTGATATAAAATGATGAGAATCAAATGCAAAGTCCAGTGGACGATTTAGCAACTGCAAGACAATTAAACCTCAGTTTCCTGCATATTACGTACAATCTTGCGCAACACAGCCTTGGTAATTTCCAAATCCTCTGGCATAATGCCTTCCACCATAGTCTTATTATGCGCTTCCGCAATTGGCACACACGCCTGATGCACCTCGGTACCCTTGGCGGTTAGATACAATTTAAAAGCCCGTCGGTCTTCCTTATCAGGCTGCCGTACAATCAACTCTTTTTTACTTAAAATATCCAGTATTTTTGTCAGCGAAGACGGATCTTTCTGACAATATCGAGCCAATTCTTTTTGACTTATGCCTTCATGCTGATAAAGCTGATCCATGATAGCTCCCTGCACAGCCGTTACACCCAAATGTCGTACCTTTTTATCCAACTCCGCTTCATGGGCCTTATTGGCCGCAGAGAGCAGAAAACCGATTGCATTGGTTGTATTAAACATATTCTCACACCCATTTCTTCAGATTCATCTGTTATCATTATGTCTATTATAGAAGATGCAACTACTTCCGTCAAATAAAAAATAGAGCAGGAACTCTCATGGAAAACCTGCTCTATTTGAATAAACAAATTACCAAATTCAATAAACTTAAAATAGAAAACTTAAAATAGATAATCAACATTTGAACTTCAAATAGTAAGCAATATCACTGATGTTGACCAAAAGATTATACCATATATGCTAAAGTAATCATAGTCCAACAAAATTCAAAAACTATTTATTTAAATCCTGAAAAATCAGCTTCATTAATATTACACCAATGGTTAACTTCAATATAATCTTGGAGTGCAAACCTCTATGATATCAATTCTACTGTAATATCTGGCTTTAACTGCTCATAAAAAACCATGCGCCACGCTACATGCGTTACTGGTTCAAAATGCAGCGAGGAAACTGCAGAACGCAACGCAGCTGTTTCTTCACCAAAGCTGACAAAAAAGCCAGATACATTATTCCAACGGCCTGGCACGCCTTGTGGTGACCGCGGTAAATCAGATTCTGTACAATCTAGGATTTGCAGTTGCTCAGAAGATAGCGCTGGCTGCACAGTATAGCCCATAGCCATCAAATAACAGGGATGTTCCATCGCATCATTTTGTCGGCGCAGCAAATTCACAGCATGGATTGATTCATATTTTTCTATCGTTAACGTATGCTTTACATGGGTAACAGGATGCACAAATTCCACCTGCTCACCAGCCGCCTGCACAGAAAAATGGGGGCCAGGCAGGGCAGTTTTCCCAGCCGCCAGTGTAACAGATATGGTTTTTATGTCAGGCTTTCTTTTGGTATTCCAGGCAAAGCTTCTGCGTTCCACTACCCAAGCTGCATCAGCATCCAACTGATAATGCTGCACAACTATTTTCGCCCTTTCGCCATTTTTTTCTGGAAAGCACGGGTTCCAACAAAGTCCGCAGCCACTCTCTACCGATAGTCTTGTCCCATTCACAGAAAGATCGGGGTGCATATCAACCGTCAAAGGATTCTCCTGCTCCAGCCAAATCCTTTGCTCTGAAGTGAAGTCTAAGTTTTCTTCCTCGGTTGCGTTTAGCTGCCATTTTTCAATAAAGCTCTGAACCTTTTCGGCAGACACCTTGCACAAAAAATCTACTACCAAACCTTTCCCACACAAATAAACAGCCGGAATTTGCCATTCCTCGCCTTCCCAAACAAACGTCTTGCCCAACGAAACCTCCTGCCCTGCCCGCTGCCCACGCACCGTCTCGCCAAAAAAAACGCCATAATAAACCTGCCACTCCGGTACAGAACATTCCCTTGCCATTATTCTATCTCCACCGTTTCAATTTCAGAATTTTTGCTTTATTATATACGATTCATATAGGAATTTCAACAATCATGCACCTAGCAGTTTTTCTACACACCAACAGAATTAACCTCTTTATTGCACAATCCTTTGATACTGCCAATGCAGGGTATATAGACTTTTTCAACAGCAACTAGTTTCTTAAAGGAATTTCTTTCTTACGCCAAAGCTATTGATAAAATACTATCTTATTCATTATTCATATTTCTTAGCCAACACATATAGTGGCACAAATAAACCTCCCAAAAGAAGTGACAATTCAATGGCTACATATACTGTTGCGCCATAGGAAACCGTTTCTAAAAACCAGCTATGAACTACTGTAAGCAACGGATACAGCACTAGCGCCGCCAAACACCAAAAACGACAGAAGCCAGCAATATGGGGCCAATTACGATTGTTAAAAGAAACGCCTGGCAAATTGATCCGAAACGGACCATGGGAATAGGCATGGATTCGATTTTCGTCATAATAAACGGGCAACCGTTCCGGCACAAATAAACAGAAATAAACGCCAAAAGCTATCCATAGCAGCTCCAACATTAAAATTCCGCTGGTCAGTTGCTCCAAATAAAGCAGCAAAATCACTTCTAAAGCCGCTGCCAATACGCTGACCGCCAGCACAGGCAAATGCTGCAAAGAAAGAATGCCGCTTTTTGGTTCTTCGTCAGAAAAATGAATCGCTTTCTGCACCAAAGTTTCCACCTGCTGTTTGGGTATAACTTGTTGCTGGCTGATACGTTGGCCTTCCAATAATTCTGTTACCGTAACGTCCAACACCTCCGCCAGCGGCACTAGCAAAGTGATATCAGGCAGACTGAGCGCCCGCTCCCATTTGCTGACTGCCTTATCCGAAATAAACAGCTGCTCTGCCACCTCCTTCTGGGTCAGTCCTTTTTCTTTACGCAACTGGGCAATAAATGTGCCAAATTTTTCTTTATCAATTTCAAACATTTTCGCACACCTCCTGTTGCCATTATAGCGTTCTTGCTACTTGCTGAACAACCGCCGATAGGTAGAACTGCTTATTTTTTGCAGTAAACCAATGGTTGAGTACATCCATATACCAAATATTCGCGTTTTGAAGAACAAATCCCACTCAAAAACGCGATCCTTACACATGTTCACGCAAAAATTGAAACACCGTATCATAATATAAATCAGGCGCGGCCTGACGGCTCAACGCATGTACGCCGCCTTCCACCAGCAGCAAGGCTTTTTCCCCGCTGGCTGCATCATAAAGGCGCTGCACCATATCAACCGGTACAAAGGTATCGGCAGTGCCATGAATCAATAATATGGGAACCTTAGCATTCTCCACCTGTTTTAGTGCTGACGCCTGATGTAAATTGACACCTGTGCGCAGTTGCGCTATTCCTTCACATAGATACAAGACCGGCATAGCAGGCAGATGAAACCGACTGTGTAATTGATAAGCAAAAATATCCCAGGCAGATGTATAGCCGCAATCCTCCACCACTGCTTTCACATTGGCAGGCAAAGCTTCTTCTCCTGCGTCATCATCACTGTAGCACCGCCCATAGAAATGCCGTGCAGCACAACGCGGGCCTTGGCATCCTGTGCGCAAACCCAAGCAATCCACTGCAACAAATCCTTACGCTCCAGCCAGCCCATACCGATAAATTTGCCTTCACTCTCGCCATGGGCCCGTTGGTCAATGGCCAATACGTGATATCCCTGCTTTTGATACCGTTCGCCCATAGCTGCCAGCATCAATTCTTTTGAGGATTGGTAGCCGTGTACGAAAATCACCCACTTATGCTGCCCTTTCCCTGCAGCCCAATACTGTCCTACTAATTGCAGTCCATCATTAGACTGTACAGTAACCCGTTCTCCGCCAGCAGTGCTAGCCGGTGCCGACGGTCCGCCACTGCGCACCATAGCAAACTGCACCAGTCCGTTGCAAAACAACAGGCATACCGCTGCCAGCACTAAAATTAGATTGCGCAGATAGCGTTTCCAACCTTTTTGCTTTCTCATACCGTTGTGAGTTCTCCTCCTTTCATCGTTGATATGTTTTCTCTTAACTGTTTTCAGACAGACTTTTTCGCATAACAAAAGACTGCCGCATTGTTACAATACAGCAGTCTTTCCATCAGGTATCTATCCCAATTTTATGCGGCGTTGTTCACAGTTTGCAGCAAATCAATCACGGTTTCCCCAGCAGCAGGCGCTGTCTGTGGTTTGGCAGAAGCAGCGCTATAGGTCATATCGCCGCTCATATTCATGGTCAGAACACCTTCCATGTTCATGGTCATACGCATGGCAGCTTTCTGGCCGCTCTGTTCTGCTTTCATGGTCATAATTGGCGCCGTTCCCATATATATACTCATAGACTGCTGATAGCCGGTTACTTGATTTCCATCGGTTTTCAGCGTTAAGGTAACAGCAGTGGCTACGCCTTCTGCTTCCTGTTTCATGGTAGCGATATAATTGTTGCCCGATTTCTGGAAATTTTTATCCTGATACTGGCTTACAGTCTGCAGCATTATTGCACAGGAGGCTGCATCAGTAACAGGCAGTGTATCAATGATTGCATCCATCTGGGCTTCATAGCTACCACTAGAAGCGCTTTCTAACAGGGCTCCTAAATCCATACCGGAAGCAGCTGCCAGAGTGTTCAAATCCATCATATACCAAGCAGCACCGTCCATATCTGCCAAAGCAAATAGCTGCGATTTCATGTAGACCTTACCTGTTTGCAAATTGGCAATTACCTGCATATCGAAATCTTTTACCTGCTCTAACACGGCTTTATCTTCCGCTGTCAATTCTCCGGCTTTTTCTAAAGCGGCTTGCAGCTGACTCAAATCCAAAGCCACTGCCATATTCATACTAGCTGCATCGGCAGTACTAATACCGTCTAATGTCATGGTGCCAACTACCGGAATCATAGTGGCATCGGCACCGCTGCCAGCAGCAACCTGCATATCAAATTTTAAATTGCCTTTGACTGCCAATGGTTCTTTATTAAAGCTCTGATTATAGGCCATATAGTTTTCCATCAAAGTATACTGACCTTTGATATTGTCCTTCAGCGCAGCTTTGTCTACCATAACAACCGTCCGCGTTTTGCTATCCCAGCCCACTGTCAAACCCAAGGATTGGGCTGCAAACCGCACTGGCACATAGGTACGTCCATCACGCACAAAGGACGCTGCATCAGTTGTTACCGCTTTCTCGTTGACGGTAATATCACTGTTGCCAATTACAAACTGCACAATGGTATCTCCCTTTTGAGCTGTGATGGTACTGGTAGCCTGGTCATAGGCTACTGTGGCGTCTAGCGCTTCAAACACAGCACGGAACGGCACATACACCCGGCCATCTTCCATAACTGGGGTTGCATCAGTAAACTGCAAGGCAGTGCCATCCAGCTGTAAACCGATTTGACCGTCAGCCGCAAAAGCTGTCGCTGGCAAAAACAAACAAGCTAACAACACAAACAATAAGCAAACCTGTTTCATTTTCTTCATTATTATTTTCCGCCTTTCTGCGAAAGGCACCAATGCGTCATGAAACGTGTA
>CABQBF010000129.1 GCA_902462325.1 uncultured Peptococcaceae bacterium | reverse complement strand
TAACGACCCGTCTGCGCTCCCTTTAAACCCAATAAATCCGGATAAAGCTTTCGTCTTTGTTGTACCGCCTGCATCACTGGCACTTGTTTCTTCAACCTGCATATCTTCAATTACACAAGGAATATGCCCCGTAAAGGCGCCACGCGGTCTTAATGTTGTCGTTGCTACATTTACACTACCATGAGCAACAAAAAGATTATCACGACTCCCAACACCCATATTAACAGCAGGCGGCTGCGTGCCATCTACAACATGCAGTAAAGGGCTATCGCTGGTTGGGGGCCAACTGGAACCCGGCCAATGAAAGACTAATGTTTTTTTGCCAGCTTCTACGGAAACATTCCAAAACGGTTCTGCTGTACAATTACGAGAATCCAAATTATAACCGGTCGCCGCTAAATTATCATGGGATTGTCTAAAAAAACAAGTGATACCGTGTACATTCGGGTTACAGCCCGTAGCCATGGTTGTCCACATTGGGGGAGTAACTGTTGGCTGTCCGCCTAGCATGATCAAATCCTCTCTGCAAGCGCCTCGCTCAATTAACTTTTTCGTGTTTGGCATATAACCCTCATCCACGAACTTTCTAGTTAGGGCTGGATCCATTGCATCAACCCCTAAAACCATAACTTTTTTCGTTAATGCTTCTCTTTTCATTGTTATCTGCTCCTTTACTTCTTAATTTAAGAAAAAATATTTTCTTTATTTATATTATATATTCATTATTTTAAGGCTGTCCAACTGGTTTTAAACACGAACTATATTTTTACTTTCAGTTATAATTTGTAAGTGCTCCACTTTTCATTTAGTCGTTTTTGATATATAATATAAATAAAGGGGGATTAAACTTATGCGCTTGGAACAATTACAATATCTCATAACCATTATTGAGCATCATTCTATTAATGCTGCCGCCAATGCATTACATATGACACAACAATCCTTGAGCAATTCTATGCAATCTCTAGAACAAGAGCTTAACACTCAAATCCTTGATAGGAATCACCGTGGTGTTTGTTTAACAAAAAATGGAGAAATTGTTTATCAAACATCATTACAAATGTTATCTATGTGGCAGGATATGCGTTCTCGATTTTCTTTTCAAGCAGATGATACTGCCTATAAAGATTCTCTCCGTATTCTTTCCACATCGCGTACAATTGATCATCTAATTCTATCGCCATTTCAAGCTTACAAAAAACGTTATCCCGCTTCTATGGCAATTTGCGATGACGAATCCTACAAAACAATTTTAACGGGAAATTTCGATGCATCCTATTATGATCTTATTATTACAACTTTATTTTTTGAAAACAAAAAACTTCTTGATTACAAGCCGCCCAAAGGTACAGTTTTTATTCCTTTATACGAATACAAGCCCTTAATTGTAGCGCATCGTTCTTCGTCGATTTCATCATTAAAGTATATTACACCCGCCCATTTAAGAAAGTTACCGCTTCGTATATACGAACCAAAAGCTTGGACCGATAGAGATGCCGATATATTACAATATTATTATCGTCATTTAGGTTTATCAGCCAAAAATATTCGTCATTCTGATTCTATTGCCTTTTGTATACAAGGTGTTTTGGATAATTTGTTTTATGTGTCATGCCCAGAAGGTTCACAAAGCAAACTTTTTATCCACCCAGACATTGTTTTTATACCTGTCCGTAACCCTATAAAAGTCGTAGCCGGATATTTTCTGCCCGAAGGCCATAAACTATCTGAATCTGCCCTAAAATTTATTGATGTATTTCAAACTGTTTATCAAACAAAAGGAATAGAGGTATAAAAGCCCAGCTTTAAAGAAAAATCGCTTAAACCAGGAGATTTAAGCGATTTTTGATATCGTTATGATATCATTAAATTTTCTGAGCAAAGCAGATTCACTTACAAACTGGAAACACGACAGGGGCATTCGCTGTGTCAATGTAACATTTTCTTACTGCGGTTTCTTTTTCTTCTACAGTACCAGAGATGTCCATAGATATCCAAAAATCCCCAATGCTATAATTAGAAATAACACTGTAATGCCTCCATATTTGTACATATCTGATGTCTTTAACCAATCCTTTTTAGCTAAAGCCATCGCCGAATAACCACAAGCTGCAGGCGTAAGAATTGCATAATGTACAGCTAAAATAATCATAAAAACGGTTGGAAGTTCATTAACTCCAGCATTAGCTGCAATACCCATAACAACTGGAATCAAAACAAAAGCGACAACCAAATTAGACATTACATTTGTTAAGAGTGTCGCTACCGCAAAAACCACAAAGAAAAACACAACATAGGGAAGACTACCAAATACAGGAGTTAATAGTCCTAAAATAAATGGCGTAACGCCTGTTGCCTCGTCTGTTAGATAGGTGCCCAACGGAATAACTACCATGCAAACCAAAATGATATCCCATACAACGCCTTTTTTCGCCATCGCATTAAAATCAAATGTTGGTTTTCCATCAACTTTCGTGAAGCACATACATAACAATATAAAAGTAATAATCCCTCCATTTCCTAGTTTTTTCAGCATACCTGTCAGCAACCACGCTTCTGGCATCAAACTTGGCAAAAATAATAGCAAAATAAACACTACAAAATAACCTAACACCATTTTTTTCTGTTTGGTTAATACTAATGTACTTTTATCTACGATTTCCCCATTCAAAATGTTCGCCAATGGTTTTACATCAACCCTTATAATAAATTTCCAAACAAATAAATAAATTAATAAACTAATCAAAGCTACCGGAATAGAGAAACTAATCCACGAAAACATGTCCACTGGTTGTCCACCCATTCTACTGTAACTCCCCAACAAAATTAGTGTGAAACCACGGTACGGTGGGATTGCTGTACCAATAAGATGAAATAACAATATCCCTATTTGCATCATGGTTGGCCATTTATCATAAGGTTTATATCCTGCAATTTCACACAATCTAAACAAAATCCCCCACATAACTAACATTCCCAAAAAAGCATTAATCATAAATCCCATAACCATGCAACCTAAAAAGAAAAATGTCATGAACAGCCATGGACGACCATTTAAAATTCTTCTGCTGATAAACCAATTAGCAATAAAATCATTTAATCCAGAAGAATTTACCCACTCAGAAAATATTAAAATAAAAATAAGAAAGTAAATCGTATCATTTCCCAACCCTGCAGCAATAAATTCATTCATTGTCGCAATACCCGTAAAAGGCAGCGCAACAATTGCAATTAAACTGGGCCAGATAAGGTTCGCAACGCTCCAGCCATATACAACCGCAATAAATACACCGATTACTCTCATACCAATCTGGGTTAAAGAACCTACAGGTGGTAAGATAAAAAATATTGCTATGATGGTTATCATAACTAGTAAATGAATGATTGTAAAATCTCTTTTGCTGATGTTCATCATAATATCCTCCCTAAATACAAAGTAAGTACCACATTTTACTGTTTTTTAAGGAATTCCTATATCTATAAGATTATATTATTATGATGATTTTGTCTAACTGGTTTTGCAAACCTACTGCAATTTCAATTACAATTATAAACTGTAGTCAATCCGTTTCTTAAAATGCACACAATATTCTATGCATATATAGTTTGCCCTTTACAATATATCCCTCTTTTTAAAGCACAAAAAAGCTGATGCAGAAAGAACTTGTCTTGCAAGAAAGCTCTTTCTGCATCAGCTTTTTATGTTTGACGTATCAATTACGCTTTAGATGATATTGCTGGCCTGGTCCAGATTTTCCACCATTTTTTTCACGCATTCGGTGCAAACCAGTTTGCCTCTGAAGTTCTGTACATTTTCGGCATTGTTGCAGAAAATGCAGGCTGGTTCATATTTTTTCAGAACAATTTTTTCATTGTCTGTGTAAATTTCCAGCGCATCTTTTTCATCAATGCCCAATGTTCTTCTCAATTCAATTGGAATTACCACTCTTCCTAGTTCATCTACTTTACGAACGATACCTGTTGACTTCATAACCGTTCCTCCTCATTTTGTTCAAACTTCCTGTTATCAAACAGAACTTACATTCTTTTCTAGCTATGTGTAAATAATATCATTTTCTGAGAAAAAAGTCAATCAAAATTACGGAAAAGTGTAAATTTTTTCAAAATTTTGTTGTTTCTCAGAAAAATATCTGCAAGAAAAGCCTTGACGGACAGCCCGTCTTTTTCTATACTATATTTTATATCCACACAAAATATGCCATTTATGCGAAGAAAGGTAGAGTAGCCGGATAGCTGCTGCCCAGAGAGCTGAACATTTGCTGCAAGTTCAGACTGTCGGCGCTGGTGAAAATGAGCCCGGAGCGTGATCATGCTGATCCGGTTGATTTCCGTTAACAAATCTGCTGAGGTTCTATCGGCGTCTACAGTGCCATAGAATAAAGCAGGGTGGTACCGCGACTTGAACTCGTCCCTGTTGTTTTGACAGGAACGGGTTTTTTGTTTCTCCCCCAAAATCAATACTTTATGTTTCTTCCAAATACGCCATATTCCAACGGATACTGTCAGTATAACAGAAAAATTTCCCGTTGTATATAGCACTTGGTATATTTTACGCGTTCTATGTCGATAACAGTAAGAACGCTGTTAACCGAAAATTATTTTAAGGAGGTCTTTCTATGACCGCATCTGCAAGCGAAGCAAAACGTTTTTACATCACCACGCCTATCTATTATCCCAGCGCCAATTTACATATTGGCCACGCCTACTGCACCGTTATGGCCGACACCATGACCCGTTACAAACGGATGCAGGGTTACGAAACCTATTTTTTAACCGGCTCCGACGAACACGGCCAGAAAATTGAACGGGTAGCCAAAGCCCAGGGCGTAACGCCAATCGAATATACCGACAAAATTGTAGCTACTTTCCAAGCTCTGTGGAAACGGCTGCTGATTTCCAACGACGACTTTATCCGCACAACCCAGCCGCGGCATATGGAAGTGGTGCAGAAAATTTTCCAGACCATCTATGACAAAGGCGATATTTACAAATCCGAATATGAAGGCCATTACTGTACCCCTTGCGAAACCTTCTTTACCGAACGGCAGCTGGTGGACGGCAACTGTCCCGATTGCGGCCGCCCAACCGAATTGATCAAAGAAGAAAGCTACTTCTTTAAAATGAGCAAATATCAGGACCGTCTGCTGCAATACATCGAAGACCATCCTGATTTTATTCAGCCGGTAGCCCGCCGCAATGAAATGATTAGCTTTATTAAGCAGGGGCTGGAGGATTTGTGCATCTCCCGTACCACCTTTGACTGGGGGATTCCGGTGCCAATCAACGATAAGCACGTAATTTATGTATGGTTCGACGCGCTGACCAACTATATTTCCGCATTGGGATACAGCACAGACCACGACGATTTATATCAGAAATTCTGGCCTGCCGATATCCATCTGGTAGGCAAAGACATTGCCCGCTTCCACGCCATCATTTGGCCTTGCATCCTCATGGCTGCCGACCTGCCGCTGCCGAAACAGGTATTCGGCCATGGCTGGGTGCTGCTGAACAGCGGCAAAATGTCCAAGTCCAAAGGCAATGTGGTAGACCCCAACGTACTGCTGGACAAATACGGCGTAGACGCAATCCGCTATTTCCTGCTGCGGGAAATTTCCACCGGCTCCGACGGCTATTACTCCGAAGAAGCACTGGTAAAACGCATCAACACCGACCTGGCCAACGACTTCGGCAATCTGGTAAGCCGTACTGTAGCCATGATTGATAAATATTTTGACGGCCTCGTCCCGGCTGCTGCCGAACCAGCCAGCCAATTTGACGCTGAACTAAAAGAACTGGCTGTTTCTGTAGGCAACGAAGCTGCCGCCTGTCTGGAAAAAATGGATTTCCCCAACGCGCTGGCCGCTATCTGGAAATTAATCAGCCGCGCCAACAAATATATCGACGAAACTGCGCCCTGGGTATTGGCTAAAGACGAAAGCAAAAAAGCTGTGCTGGGCACAGTACTGTATAATCTGATGGAATCCATCCGCATCAGCACCATTTTGCTGGCGCCCTTTATGCCGCTGGTACCGGGCAAGGTAGCCGAACAGACCGGACAGACCTTGGAGGGCTGCACCTGGGCTGACGGTTGCGTATGGGGCAAAACGGCAACTGGCGTAAAGGTATGCAAAAAAGAAGCCATCTTCCCTCGCATCGACCCCAAATCGCTGGATTTGCCCAAAGAAGCCGCCAACGCCGAACAGCCTGCCAAAGCAAAAGCTAAGAAAGAAGCCGCGGCAGAAGCTCCAGCATCGGAAGGCAAAGCGCAAATTACCTACGATGACTTTTCTAAGCTGGATTTACGGGTTGTGGAAGTATTGGAATGCAGCAAAGTCGAAAAAGCCGACAAGCTGCTGCAGTTCAAATTAAAAATGGGCGATGAAATCCGCACGGTCGTATCGGGTATTGCTAAATTCTATGAAAATCCAGAAGAATTGGTGGGCAAAAAGCTGGTACTGGTAGCCAACCTGGCTCCGAAAAAAATCCGCGGTATCGTATCCCATGGTATGCTGCTCTCCGCCGCTACCGACGATGACAGTCTGCTGGAAGTGCTGCAAGTAGGCAAAGCCGACATTCCGTCCGGCTCCACCGTTTGCTGAGGAACGATAGCATGATGAATTTATTTGACACCCACGCCCACATATTGGACGAAAAATTTGACGAGGACCGCCAGCAGGTCATTCAAAATATCTATGACAACATGGCGCTGGTGGTCAACATCGGTTGCAATTTGGAGGATTGCCCCCGCACAGTGGCATTGGCCGAACAGTACGAGAAGCTTTATGCTGCTGTAGGGTTGCATCCAGAGGACGTATCCACCTACACGCCGGAAGGCTGGGCCACCATCTGCCAATTAGCAGAACACCCGAAAGTGGTAGGCATCGGTGAAACCGGACTGGACTACTACTGGGACGTGTCCACCAAAGACGCCCAGAAAGTATTATTCCAGCAGCACATCGACCTAGCCTGCCAATTGCACAAGCCTCTGGTCATTCACGACCGGGAAGCCCACGGCGACACCCTGGACATTCTAAAGCACAGCAACGCCCGGCAGGTAGGCGGCATTCTGCACGCCTTCTCCGGCAGCGTAGAAATGGCAATGGAAGTGATAAAGCTCAATTTCTATATCGGGTTAGGCGGGCCAGTTACCTTTAAAAATGCCCGCAAAACAGTGGAAGTGGCCGCGGCCATTCCGCTGGACCGGCTGGTGATTGAAACCGACTGCCCCTACATGGCGCCGGCGCCCTTCCGCGGCAAACGAAACGAGCCCATGCTGGTGCAGTACACCGCCGCCAAAATTGCCGAAATCCGCGGCATCTCCCTGGAAGAAGTGGTAGAAGCCACCTACCAAAACGGCAAGCGGGTTTACGGAATTGCGTAACATGACAAAACGGGCGACCTACTCTCATCGTAGGTCGCCCGTTATTTTTATGGTTGATATTGTTATATATCCAAAAATTACTAAATATTCACTTTACAAACAGCACCGTCTATTGTACAATAACCTTAGACAGGAATGGTCGTTCCAGCTCACATCCAACTTTTCCTTTCCGGTCAATTCCAACCCAAGAAAGGATGTTGCCTTTGTGAAAGCTCTTGATGAAAAGCATACTTTCATCGCCCGTCTCAACATTATGGACGACCCATTTTTCCAAAAAATTGCCGAAAACCCGGCAGTGTGTGAGGAAATCCTGCGCATTCTGCTGCAAAAGCCCAAACTCAAAATCATTCAGACCAACACCCAGCTGTTTC
>CABQBF010000128.1 GCA_902462325.1 uncultured Peptococcaceae bacterium | reverse complement strand
GCTGGGCTTTATTTTTTTGCATGAAATTTGCTAAAAATGCAAGCGGTACTATAGTTCCTTTTAAAACGGCAAGCATGTTCCTATAATTTTAGATGGCCTGTATGCAGTTTTATGGAGGTGAGTGTAAAAAGATGTGAATATATCGTGAGAGACAATCTAAAAAGAATCAGGAAAAGGCAAAAACTAACGCAGGCAAGATTAGCGGAATTATGTGGTATGAGTGTTAGAGGGTATAGGAAGATAGAAAATTGCGAAATCAGTACAACGCTGGAAAGCTTGAATATGCTTTCCAAAGCAACTGGATTTACACAGGCCGAATTGTTGACGGAAAACTTAATAATTAAATGAGAACAGCCCTGCAGCTATAAGTAAAATTGTGGTTGCAGGGCTATTACTATGATTAATCCAAATTTAACAATTCAACTTTGATTTTACGATTATACATGACCCATAAAAATTCCATAATAACTTCTGCAGATTCCTTACTGGAACAGGGAAACGCAAATCCGTCTTCGTCAATAATGCATCATTTTAACATAGATATTCCTTCTTTCAAAAATAATGCTTTTACATGAATTGGCTAAAAAGTAGACAAACGAGATTTTTGTTGGTAAAATAAAGAAATAATTTACCTACATTCGCGGCTCTTTTGCCTACATTTTGCCTACATAATGTGTAGTTTTTCATCAGAATTTGTAAAAATATAGAAAAGTATATTTTGAGGTTTTTTGTACAGACATTTTTACGTATGGCTTAATAGATAGGCTTTCGTAAATTATATTAAAAATAAAAAAGTGATAAGGAGTGACAGCATATGACTATACAATGGTTTCCCGGTCACATGGCCAAAACAAAACGCATGATACAGGAACAGTTAAAGTTGGTGGACGTGGTGATTGAACTGGTGGACGCTCGTTTGCCTATTAGTAGCCGCAATCCGTTGCTGGAGCAGTTGGTAGGTGATAAAAAGCCGCGGGTGATAATTTTAAACAAGGAAGATTTGGCTGATCCACAGCGTACCGCCTATTGGGTCAATTTTTTTAACCAACAGAGCGGGTGCAAGGCATTTGCTTTTAATGCTGCCACAGGGAAAAAACAGTTGATTGGCCGCTTAAAGGAAGCGTTGCTGGATTTAACTGCAGAAAAGAGGGAACGTATGGCCCAAAAAGGTATTCGTAAGCAAACTGTTCGTTGTATGATTGTAGGTATTCCTAATGTAGGAAAAAGTACATTTATTAATCTAATTGCCGGTAAAAAAGCGGCGCAGACTGGTGACAAGCCAGGCGTTACTCGGGGAACACAGTGGATTCGATTAGATGAAGATTTAGAGCTTTTGGATACGCCGGGAATTCTGTGGCCCAAATTTGAAGACGAAGAAGTGGGCTTTCGCTTGGCTGTGACTGGCGCTGTTAGTGATGAAGTTTTTGACCACGATGAAGCAGCCCTGAAACTGATTGCCTTTTTACAGCAGCGTTATCCCAAACTGTTGCTGGAGCGTTTCAAATTGGAGCAAGAGATTTTAGAAGAAGAGCCGTTAACCATTTTAGAGCAGATTGGACGCAATCGGGGCTGTTTGCTAAAGGGCGGTCGGATTGATTACAGTAAAGTATCGAAGGGTATCTTGATTGATTTCCGGCAGGCTAAAATTGGTCGTATTACGTTGGAGTAGCCTATGTACCTAGTTAATCAACGTATTGTTTTATGGATAAAAATGGCGGTGCTGTTAGGAGTTCCGCTTTTGACCAGCTTTGTGGTACCATGGCTGTCCTTTTGGCAGATTCCTTCGGCTTTGTTGGTGCTTGTCGCTTTTTATTTGAATAATTTGTATCCTGACCGTATTTATTTGGATGAAAAAGTAGTAAAGATCAAATTATTTCTCTGCAATGAGTGGCTGGAATATGAGCGACAGCAGATAAAGCTTCAACCGGGAAAACATTGCCTTTTTCTTTATGTGGACGGAAAATGTCATTACCGGCTTAGTATGGAGCATTTGTCGGTGCGATTGTATAAACAGTTAAAAGAGTTATTGCAACCGTATATAAAATCATAAAATAAAACTGGAATAAATATAACAGGACGAATCTTTTTATAGGATTCGTCCTGTTATATTATGGGCGAATTTTAAATTGATTGCGGATTAAATCTAAAACGATTTGTTCAGCAGAAGTAATACTGTTTTGTTCTGGATAAAACAAGACAATCACCAATGGTGTTGGATAATTTTTTATTGGGGCGGTGGAAATCAGTAAATCGGATCTTTTTTCTAATTCTTTGCGCAAGATGGAGGTAAAAAGACCAATGATATCAGAATTTTGAGAAATTAACTCTAATTGATCACTGGCTTTAGGCAAAACAAAAACTTTATTTTTGAAAAAATAGTTCTGTACATCACTGTAGGCTTGATTATTTTGATAAGGATAGGTAACTAAGTTATATTCCAGTAAATCCTTTAAAGTAATTTCTTTTAAGTGAGCAAGTGCAGAGGATTTATTAAAATATACAAGCAGTTCATCAAAATAGAGAATTTCTGTGTTGAATTTATATAGTCTGGCTTGTTCGTAAATAAATTCATAGTCGTCTGGCGTATAAAAAGCCAAGCCAATGGTGGATTGGTTGTTTATTAAGGAATCAAAAAAAGTTTTATTTTGGGTATCGATGATATTGACTTTGATGAAAGGATATTGTTCATAGCATGCCGTTATAATATCTACCAAAGCATAGCTTGTAATGGCTGGTTGGGAAATGATGCGTACAGTTCCTGTAAGTGTGGAAGTGCTATGAGCAAGATCTTTCCAGTCGGAAATTGTAGTCAAAATTTTTTGTGCATCTTTTAAAATTTTTTCTCCTTCAGGAGTTAAGATCACGCCTTGTCTTAAGCGAGTAAAAAGTTTAAAACCTAATTCGTTTTCCAATGTAGCAATGGATGTGCTCAGCGTTGATTGGGTAATAAATAGGTTTTTAGCCGCTTTGCTGATGGATTGACATCGAGCAACTTCCAGAAAATATTCAATGTGATTAATTTGCATAACTATTACCTCAAAATGAAAATTGAAACGGAATTGTGAAAAAATCAGATGCGGAATGCGTGGCGATTATTTATATAATATAACTTTATAACCCAAAAAACAACTAGGCAAAAATAATATTGATTTTTTCGATATAGGTGTATCAATTCTATAAGTTTTACAAATGATTTCTATCATGTTATAAATAATGTAACAGCTGTTGATGAAAGAATTTTAAAAATCCATATGGAGATTGGAAAGGAAGCGTGTCATGTGCCTATGGCAGAGAAATTTACAAAAATGGACTGGCTTAAAATGATTGTTACATTTTTGTTGCCGCTAATGATTGCATTCGTACCAGTTAGTGAAGTCTTTACACATGAAATAAAAATGTTTATGATTGTCACTTTGTGGGGAATCTTAATGTTCGTTTTTGAGCAGGTACCTAATATTGTAGCAGCGTTGTTAATGAGCTTGTCATATATCATTTTAAAAGTAGCACCAATTGATATTGTTATGAAGCCATGGACTATGGATATTACTTGGGTAGCCATTGGCGCTATCTTCTTGGTTGCTATTGTGATGGATACAAAATTTTTGGAACGAATCGGATATACTGTTTTAGCAAAGTTTGGAAATAGTTATATGGCAATTGTTTTTTCTGTGTTGGTTATTGCGATTATCTTCCGGATATTGATGGGAGCAACTTCTGCAATTGCAGCTTTGGCGATGGTAACCTATGCTTTGTGTACGGCCTGCGGATGGGGACGCAGCAAAGCCTCAGCAGGGATTATGTTGACAGGTTTAATTGGTTTTTGTGATTCAGATTTGTTTCTCTACTCACCGGATTTTTTCGCTGTTTTGCCAGTTTCCGTAAGCACAATCATTCCAGAGGTGGCAGCATTAAATTATCCACTTTACTTGATGAATAATGTTGCGTTCATTCCTATGATTTTTGTGGAGGCTCTGATTATTGGAAAAATGTGCGGCAGTGATGTGAAAAATGTTAACCGGCAAGTGTTTGTTGATTTAAAAAATGAGTTGCCGCCAACCACGAAAGAAGAAAAGAAAATAGCAGTTGTCTTAATTGCGTTGGTAATTTATCTTTTTACACAGCAGATTCACGGGCAAGCTATGATGTATGGGTTTCTTTTAGCACCGTTGATTCTCTGTTTTCCAGGTGTAAATGTTGGCACAGCGCAACATCTTTTGAAAGCGAATTATTCATTTCTATTCTTCTTCACTGGTTGTCAAGCAATTGGTCAAGTAGCTGGCAGTGTAGGTATTGGTGATTTTATCAACGCAACCTTATTGCCCCATTTAGTAGGAATGAGTCAGCCAGTATTTTTAATGTTGATTTATTGGTTTGCTTTTTTGTTAAATTTTGTTATGACACCAGTAGCAGAAATGAATGCCTTTGGTGTACCAATTGCACAAATTGTGACAGAATTGGGCTATGGAATTCATCCGGCAATGTACTGTTTCTTTAATGGTGTTAGTAATTTTATTCTTCCTTATGAATCAGCTTGGCCATTATTTGTGTATACATTAGGTCTGATTCCTATGGCTGACTGGATTAAAGTATACAGTGTGAAAGCGGTACTTTGTTTCATCTGGATGATTACGATTGGTTTTATGTATTGGAACTTTATTGGATTAATGTAAAAACGAAATGGAGGAATTTATTATGAAGATTATTGATTTTAGACTGCGCCCCCCTTACAAAAGATTTAAAGATGTTGGTTTGTTTGTAAATTTGGAAACAGATACTGCAGAAATTGCTAGAAAAATGGGAACAGATATCCCTTCCTCTGCTAGAAACTTATCCATGGATGAATTGATTGCAGAGATGGATGCGTTAGGCATCGAAAAAGGTGTGGTGCCGGTACGGAAGGGACAAAGTGACAACAATGATGATTTGATTGATTTGTTAAAAGATTATCCAGACCGTTTCATCTGCTTTGCTGGAATTGATCCGTTAGAAGGAACCGAGAAGTGTTTGGCAGAGATTGATAAATATGTGGTGGATGGCCCCTGCGTTGGGATTGTCATGGAATTAGCTTTTGGCAGCGAACCTATGCATGTGGATGATGAACGTGTATTTCCAATTTATCAGCGCTGTCAGGAAATTAATGTTCCGGTTATGCTGCAATTTGGCGGATTATTTGTCCCAGAACAAGATTTATATTATCCCAATGACTTAGATAGAATTGCTGTGAGATTTCCAAAATTGAATTTTATCATTGTGCATGGGGGTTATCCATTTATCACAGAAATTTGTCACATTGCCCTCAATCGGCCGAATGTTTACCTCTCTCCAGATTGCTATGCTATTGATACTATCCCTGGTTATCAGGATTATGTAACGGCTGCTAATGGGTCTTTAAGAGATAAGATTGTATTTGGTACAGCATATCCTATTAACTCGTTAGAGTCTATTGTGGAAGGTTGGAAGAAAAATGGCATGACTGATGAGACTTTGGAAGATGTTATGTATAATAATGCAGTGCGTCTTTTAGGATTAGAATAAAACTCTTAGTCGGGACTATTTTTTTCAATTAACTTTTAAAATATAATTGAAGCAAGGTTATAAGGCATGGTGTCCATTTATGAAATTGTTTCTGAATGGACACCGTTTTTAAAAGGAACTATATTTTAGAAGAAGATGGAGGGTTTTTATGGAGAACTATATGACACTTTTTACACCGATTTCAATTGGAACGATGCAATTAAAAAATAGAAGTATTGTTCCAGCTATGGGAACAGGGTTTACTACAACAGATTGTGTTGTAAATGATCGTTTAATTGCCTATCATAGAGAAAAAGCCAGAGGCGGGTTTGCTTTATTGATTGCAGAAGTGACTGCTGTTATACCAGATGGAAAGACAGCCTTTACAACCCCCGGTTTGTGGAAAGATGAGCAGATTGAAGGGTTTGGGCGTTTAGCAGAGGCTGTGCATACAGAGGGGTGCAAGATCTGTGTGCAATTGCAGCATCCTGGTCGACAGACTCTGAATATTTTTAATGATATGCAGCCAGTAGCGGCCTCCAGTATAGCATGTCCTAAAATGAAGGAATTACCAAGAGAATTGTTGACAGAAGAAGTCTATGATTTGGTAAAAAAATTTGGAGATGCAGCAGAACGGGCCAAAAAGGCTGGAATAGATGCCATAGAAATTCATGGAGCTCATGGATATCTGCTTTGCCAATTCATGTCAGCTTATTCAAACAAAAGAATGGATGAATTTGGCGGTTCTCTAAAAAATCGGATGCGTTTTCCTTTATTAATCGTTGCAGAAATTAAGAAACGTTTGGGAAAAGAATATCCGGTTCTTTTTAGAATGAGTGCAGAAGAATGGTGTGTAGGTGGAATTACATTGCCAGAGGCTCGGGTTATGGCAAAAATGCTGGAGGAGGCAGGCGTTGACGCCCTCAATATTTCCGTGGGAAATTATGCGACAGAAACATTTTGGGGAAGTAGTGATTATCCTGTCGCTTATATTGCAAAATATGCTGAAGATATTAAGAAGTCTGTTCGGATTCCAGTGATTGTGGCAGGTAAGGTAAATGATCCTTACATAGCAGAAGAATTGCTCTCTACAAATCGGGTAGATTTAATCGCTTTTGGTAGAGAGTCTATAGCAGATCCCCACTTTATGCAAAAAATAAAGGATGGAAAATATGATGAGATATGCTCCTGTGTAGGGTGTCATCAAGGTTGGGCTAAAAATCTTTTAATGGGACAACCTTTAACTTGTCTAGTAAATCCTTTTGTAGGACGGGAGTTAGAGTTACAGATTAAACCTGCTGAACGAGTTAAAAAAATTCATATTGTGGGAGCTGGTCCGGCCGGTTTGCAGGCTGCGTGGATACTAGCGCAAAGAGGTCATGACGTTACAGTATATGAAAAAGAACGATGTATAGGAGGGCAATTCGTAGTTGCAGCATATCCTCCAGGAAAATCAGATTTAGTAAAACCGATGCAGTATTACTATAAAATAGGGCAACGTTTTGGTGTGACGTATTATTTTAATACGGAGGTGCGTGCAGAAAATATTTTGGCAGCAGAACCGGATGTGGTTATTCTTGCAACTGGAAGTCAGCCTTTCTATCCGCATATTAAAGGAATAGATGGTTCAACTCTAGTGAATGCCACGGACATTCTTTTAGGAAAGAAGCCTTTTGGCGAAAAGGTTTTAATCGCTGGCGGCGGTATGGTTGGAATTGAAACGGCAGATTTTTTAGGCACCTATCATAAGGAAGTTCTTGTCATGGAAATGACTGCTGAGGTTGCCAATGCTATCAATGCAGTGTCGAAAGTTGCATTAATGGAACGCTTAGAAAAAAATAAAGTGAAGTTTTTGGTAGAATCTAAAATATTGCAATTTTATACTGACGGTGTGCAATATGAGAAAGCTGGTGTAATTCAAGAACTACATGGTTACGACACAGTTGTTTTAGCATTAGGAAGCAAGTCATATAATCCATTTGAGGCTGAATTAAGTGGGCATATTTCAGAAGTTTATACAATTGGAGATGCCCGAAAAGTTGGTCAGGCTTTAGACGCTATTCGGGAAGCGACAGAATTGGCATTACAAATATAATTGATGAAATTTGTATAATCATAATATTTAAGATCCATGATGAAAAAATTGTGGGAAGGAATCTTTGGTTTGTAAAAACTAAGATTCCTTTTTTTATGATAAGAAATATTTTAATAGCAAAAGATAAGATATTGATGACAATTTTATGAAAACTGACCACTTGCGCGAAAAAT
>CABQBF010000127.1 GCA_902462325.1 uncultured Peptococcaceae bacterium | reverse complement strand
GTTCCTTCTTCCAAGTACCCGTGCTTTATCACCCGGGTACGGTCTTCCTCATTCTCTCCCCCTTCTTCAAAGGTTTCCTTCCGCTCTGGCTCCGATTCCCGATACGCAACGTTTCCATAGTCCCGCTCTATACTGGTCAGCACCGGTTCCTGCTGATAATAACCCCGTTCTTCCAAATACAACTGCAAATCTAACAACGCATCGGCCATCTCCTGCATACTGCCAAACCGATAGGCCGGATTTTTTTCCAAGGCTTTAAAAATAATACGCTCCAAGCCTAAGGGTACAGCAGTCCGCTGCGCCAGCAAGCTGGCTGGCTGCTCCTGCATATGCTTTAACGCCACCGACACCGGATTATCGCCGGTAAAAGGCACCTTACCCGTCACCATCTCATACATCACAACGCCCAAGGAATAGATGTCCGACTCAAAGTCAACCCAATCCCCGCGGGCCTGTTCCGGTGAAAAATAATGGGCCGAACCCAAAATGCCTTTATTGTGGGTGATGGTCAAATTATTCATGGCCTGAGCAATGCCAAAATCGGTAATCTTCACTACATGATTGCGGTCAATCATAATATTGTGGGGCTTGATATCTTTATGCACAATTTGCTGGCTATGAGCCTGTGCCAGTCCATAACAAAGCTGCACACTGTAATCTATCACCTGACTGATGGGCAGCGGCCCATATTGGGCAATAATTTCTTTTAACGTGCTGCCCTCCACATATTCCATCACCAAGTAGGTTACGCCGTCACTTTCTCCAAAATCGTAAATATTCACGATATTCTGATGGGAAAGACGGGCAACGGCTTTAGCTTCCTTTTGAAATTGCCGGATAAAATCGGGATCGTCTACATATTCTTCCCGCAACAGCTTGATAGCCACCTGACGGTCCAGTGACGTATCGTAAGCCAAATACACCACGGCCATCCCACCGCCGCCAATCTTGCGAATCAATTCATAACGGTTTGCGAGCATTCGCTTGGCTTCCATACCATCACCTCCATCATGCTTCTATCCTCTCTGCGGCCTCATGCCGGTACACAATCACTGTCAGATTATCGCTGGTACCCTTTTCCAATGCCAGCGCCAGCAACTGCTGCACCAACTCCGACAACTCCTCCGCCTGCAACAACATTTGCTGCATTTCTTCAGTTGGTACAAAATTATATAATCCGTCTGTACAGAGCAGCAGCATATCGCCGGTTGTCAGCCGCTGCTGCAAAAACTGCCCTTCAACTTCCTGCTCTGGTCCCAATGCCTTTAACAGTACATTTTTCTGCCGGTTCTCCATATGAACATTTTCCGTGCCCTGCCGAATTAACTCGGCATAATAGGAATGGTCCATGGTCAACTGAAGCAGCTCGCCGTCATGCAGCAAATACAGCCGGCTATCGCCCACATGGCCCAAATACATGGTATCGCCGTCCACAATGACCGCCGTCAGCGTCGTGCCCATAATGCCGCTTTGCAAAGCCTCCTGCCGCCTATAAACAGCGGCATTGGCCTGTGTAAACAACCGTCGCATATCCTCTAGGGAAAACGCTTCCGGGCAACGGCCTTCTGCCAAACTGGAAAATTGCTCTACCGCAATGCGGCTGGCCAACTGACCATGTTCATGGCCGCCCATTCCGTCTGCAACCACATACAAACCGCAATCTTCATTAATATAATAACTATCCTCATTATTTTTTCGTAATCCAATATTGCTACCACCTGCTGCAGCCATACATCCAGGCTCCTTTCTCAAACCAAATTATCTCCTGGTAGATAGTAACATCATACTATGGAACTGCTAAAAATGCAAATAAATCTGCTTATGTCAGTTTGCTTTTTATCGATTGATAATCTTCCCAACATTTTTTATATTGATAGAAATGGTGCCGTTATCGTTGCTGACAAATTCAATATAATCGGGATTGTTAAAAAAGTCCGATGGCACTGTAATTTCAATACCGGTATCCGTTTTAATCTTGTGTGATTTATTGGTGCGCACAGCGTAATCCCGTTCCACCGGCGTAGCCTTGGGCAAGCTGGCTAACGCCACCTGTTCCAGATAGGATTGCTGCATACCGGGATGGGTGGCAAATACCTGGCGTCCCACTTCCTCCGGCTGAATTTCTGTTTCTGTTTCGCTGGCCTCCATCAGATAGGCTTTGGCTCGGGATACGGCCTGGGCTGCGTTTTGTCCGTATTCCTCTGCCACTTTATTGACAATGGTATGCACCTTCTTAATGGTATCCTTGGGCGATACCGGCATGGTGCAGTTCAATAGACGGTCTGGCAGCAAAAAGGTTTCCTCGCCATCTAATATCCGTTTTTTATCAGCAAATTTTACCGTCCAGTTTTCCATATCCACAAAGGCAAACATGCTCACTTTTTGGGTCGGATTGGGCAAAATGGCGTAATGCTGAATAATCTCATTGCGCACCTGATTGCCGCTATGGGCCACTTTGTGGGTATAGCCCAACTGATTTTGGTACACCAACAAACCGAACTGTCGCACGCCAGCCGCCAAAAAATCCACCGCCACCAAATCGACCGCCCGGTCTTCTCCGCAAAGCAGCAAATCCTGGTGCAGCTTTTGGCCAAACTCCTGACTCACTTCTGCAAACAACGCTGCATCCTCCTGATAAGCCTGCAGCTTCACCCGTACCGGATTAATCTCGCCAATGGCACTGGTATGAGCTGCGGCATCTTTCCAGGCCTTCTCCAAATGCTTCTGTAAAAATTCAAAAATCTCCCGATCCAATTCCTCGTCAGAAAACACGGGCACACCCGAATTCAAATCTAAAATATGTAAAATGGCCCGTTTCACTTCAATTAAGCTCTGCGCATCCTGCATAACTGTTCCTCCTGCAATTCGTCATCCTTTGTCATAAAAAATCGGCTGTGCAGCAAATTCCCTGCTGCGCCAGCCTTTTTCTTTTTGCCAGTTTATTATACCAAAGAAACTGGCGCTTGCCTATGCACTTTTTCAAAAAACTAGCGCAGCACCTGCCGCAGCAATCGTAACACCAACTTCTCAATACATACACTAAGTACCACCACCGTCACGGTCCAGGCAAACAGCTCCGGCGTTTCCAAATAGATTTTAGCATTGTGCAGATGGAGCCCAATAGTATGCTTGGGCAAACCTATCACTTCTGCCGCCACCGCCGATTTCCAACAAAAACCGATTCCCACTGTGCAGGTAGATAACAGCGCAGGCTTCAACGACGGCACATAAATCTGCCAAAGCTGCCGCGTCGGCGATAACCCAAACAGCCGGCCCACCTCTAGCAATTTGCCGTCGATATTACGCAAGCCCTGATATAAATTGTTGTAAACAATGGGCATTACCATAATAAAGGCGCACACGATAGACGTGTATTGACTGCTGACCCACAGCAGCACCAAAATGATGAAAGATACCACCGGCGTGGCTTTCATGATGTTAAGCGGCACCGATAAAAACGCATGCACTAACGGTACCCGCCATCCCAAAATGGCCAGCAAACCGCCTGCCAGCAGCGCCAACAAAAAAGCGGACATACAACACAACAGCGAAACGCCGATGCTGTACCAAAATTCCTGCCGCTGTGCCAACTGCAACAGCGTTTCCACCGTGCGCACCGGCGATACCAGCAACAGCTCCTGTCCCAGCCAATCACTGGCCAATTGCCAGAGAAAAAGCCAGACCAATAAAAGGGCTGGCTTTTTTCCTTTGCAAATCATCCTATGGCAAATAGTAGAATGCATCATCGGGCAAAGTCCCACCTACAGAAGCTGGATTGGCTTCTGCCAATACTTCCAGATAAGCGGCAACGCTCTGCTGCATAGCATCTCCACTGAGGAACACCATGTTGCAAGCTGGAATTGCCTTTTCTGCAATGGCCGCCGATGGAATAATTTCATATTGGGCGACCAGTTCGGCCCCTTCTGCCACATTCTCATTGATATAATTGATGGAAGCCTCATACTCCTGTAAGAACGTATCCACCGCTTCTTTATTGTTTTCCAACACATCGCTGCGCACAATGATGGTGCCAGTTACCAGTTGTTTGCCATCCTCGCCCTGAGCTTTGGCCCATTCTTCTGTCATATCCAGCGCTACGCGCACCCCTTCTGTTTTGGCCATCACGGTAGTCACCATTGGCTGCGGCAGCATAGCCACTTCTACACTGCCCTGTTGGATTAAGGCAGCTACTTCATTGGCTTCCGATTTATATTCGATAGTCACATCGGTTTCTGGATTTAAGCCGTTAGCCTGTAAAATATAGTTGAGGATATATTCAGGCGTAGTTCCCTGACCAGTGGTCACAATGGTTTTGCCAGCCAAATCAGCCACGGACTGAATGGATTCCCCACCGTTGGTTTCCAGCATATACAGCACGCCCAACGTGTTGACAGCGGCAATTTTTACACCGCCCTCGGTTTTGTTATACAGCACCGAAGCCAGATTACAAGGTACAGCGGCAATATCCACTTCACCGTTGACAATTTTACCGGTAATTTCATCGGCTGCGCCAACCAGTTCCACATTGTAATCCACCGCTGTTTCTCCGGCTTCATTATCTGCCATCAGCTTTACCATCCCCATACCGGTCGGCCCAGTTAAAGCCACCACGTTTAGCTTTGCTTTTTCCTTTGGTGTTTCTGTTCCGCCGCATCCGGCAGCCACACCGGCTACCATTGCCACACACAGCAAAGCCGCCAGCACCTTACGCATTTTTTTCATGTTCTTTCCCTCTCTTTCTGCACAGCTTGTCTGTACCTCTTTATCATACTACATAAACAGGAATTTGACAAACCTTACACAACCTTTTTTATGTTGCAAAAACCATGAAATTTATTATCATTTGGATAAAAAAGCCTTAAAAGCGCTATTAGCAACAGCACGAATTGCCATTCTCAATAACCCAGCTCTTCTCCCACCAAAATTACCTTAATCCGGCCTGCCGGTTTACACCGCCGGGTGCGCACCACATAGGTACAAATGCTGTCCGGCACATTACAATCATGACACATTCCATCCACCTTACAAGGTGTTTGCAAATCAAAACGCTGAGCATTTATCGGTGCTGCCACCGTTCTGGCTCGATTGGCGGCATCCATCACCGTTTTTGTCAGCTTATTCATGCCTGCAATCACAATCACACTATCAGGACCATAGGTCATTGCAGCCACCCGGTTGCCATTGCCATCCACATTGACCAGCTCGCCATCTTCGGTAATGGCATTGGTGCCGGTCAAAAACACATCACAGGTCAGGGCCTGTTTCATAATCGCCACCCGTTCTTCTGGCGTCTTAGCAGTGTTCCTGTCCAAAACCTGATATTGTCCCTGGCGCACCGCCTCCAAAAGACCAATTTCCTCTGCCGAATGGCAGCCGCCCCAGCTCACCACACTGCCGGCAGGAATGAGCTCCAATGCTTTTTGCAAAGCTTCCTCCCCATTGGCACAATAATAAGCCGCAAAGCCGCGGCTCTGCAACTTTTCACACAGCTTTTCCCCTGCTTTTCGATTGCGGATTGCTTTTACATCTTCTTCCATCAAAACCCCTCCTAAAAATAAAGTACTCTATAATCTGCCATCAAACCATTGGGCCTGTTTCCGGCAGTAAATCCAATAATTGCTGCACAGCTTCTTCTGTGGTAGCCCAACTGGTAGCAAAACGTACCACCGTATGCTGTTGGTCCAGCTTTTCCCAAAATTCGAAACGCACCTTTTGCTGCAACTGTTCCAGCACAGCATTCTCCAGTACAACAAATTGCTGATTGGTAGGCGAGTCTAAATAGAAGGAATACCCCTTTCGGGCCAAACCCTGCTTTAGCAATTCGGCCATTGCAATGGCATGGGCGCTAATCTGAAAATATAGCCCGTCAGTAAACAGCGCATCAAACTGAATGCCGGCCAAGCGGCCTTTAGCCAATAAAGCGCCGTGTTGTTTGACAATGGTTAAAAAATGCTTAGGCATATTGTCTTTGGTAAAAACCAGAGCTTCGCCGCACAGCGCGCCCACTTTCGTTCCGCCGATATAAAAAATATCACAGTATTGGGCAATCAATGGCAAGGTCACATCGGTCTGTTGGCTCATCAACCCATAGCCCAGCCGCGCACCGTCCAGATAAAGGGGAATTTGATACTGCCGACATACCGCCGCCAAAGCCAGCAACTCCTGTTTGCTGTAAAGCGTACCATATTCGGTCGGATGGGAAATATACACCATGCCGGGAAACACCATGTGGGCATGGTTTTCATCCTGCCAGAAGCTTTCCAGCAACGCCCGCAATTCCTCTGCATCCATTTTTCCCTGATGATGGGGCAGCGGCAGCACCTTATGGCCGGTATATTCAATGGCGCCTGCTTCATGACCATTCACATGACCGGTCTGCACTGCCACCACACCTTCATAGGATTGCAGCATAGCGTCCACCACTACCGCATTGGTCTGGGTGCCGCCCACCAAAAAGAAAATATCGGCCTCCGGACACTGACAAACCTGCCGGATTTTTTCCTTGGCGCTGTCACAATAGGGGTCTGCCCCATAACCGGGCACTTGCTCCAAATTGGTCTCCAGAAAGCGCTGCAAAATCTTTTCATGGGCGCCTTCGGTATAATCGCATTCAAATGATAACATAAGATGGTCCTCCTATAGCATAAACTTCTATTGCTTATTATAGCATTGATACAAAGAAAGAAAAAGAAGGAAAATGCTCCGCCTTTTCTTTTGACCGTTTTCAATTTGCAGTGCCATTTCACTGAAAAATTAGGTATTCCAACGAAATGGCATTGCGGAAATTTATGGTGGAAGCGGGAAAAAGGCTGCAAAAAAGCCTGTCCAGCGGATAACAGAACGCCGCCATGACAGACTTTTTATTTTATGATTTTTTTCTTATAGTATTGCAAAATCATCGGCAACAGTTTTTCTTCTGCAGCAGTCAACAATTCTTTCCGGCGATGCAATAATTTAAAATAGATTTGGGTTTCCTTCCCATCATGCAGCAACGGCAGGCCAACAATCTGTTTCGAGTCCAAATAAAACTGATCGGTGATGGTGGTGCTGAGACTGATACCCACCCCTTTGCCGGTTAAAATGGCTTGCAGCAGACCTTCTTTATTAGGTAGATAAATTTTTTGACAATTTGGAAAAACGGCCACCACATTTTTTGAATTGATAATCAGCGTTTCATGCTCTAAATCCTGATAGGTGACAGCTGCTTTCCCCTCCTGCAGCCATCGGTGCGAGGCTGGCACAAAAACCTCACAAGGCCGGTTATACAGCGTTTCGCTGCACCACATGGTATCGGAAGATAGCAATCTACGAATGGATTCGGGCAAAGCCAGAGAACAAAAATCTGCATCAAGATAAAACAAAAAATCGGGCTGCACACGCTTCAGCAAGTCATCCAAGCCACTGTTCAGATAGCAGGGTTCGCTCTGTATGTTTAACTTGTCACCGTACTGGGCAAATACTTCCATACACAATTCAGAAATATCCTGCCGGAAAGCTGACACCATAGCTACCTGCACCGTTTCCAGTTGCTCAGCTTCATCGCGGAACCGACTCCATCCATGATAAATCTGCAGCACTGTCCGTGCTTCTTCCAAAAAGGTGGCCCCAGCTTTGCTAGGCGTCACCCCTTTACGGGAGCGCTCAAAAATTTTAAACCCCAACTCATTTTCCAAACTGTTCAGCGAGCTCATCAGCGATTGCTGTGCCAGATGCAGCTCTATCGCCGCCCGGTTAATGGACTCATATTTTGCAATTTCTACAACATTTTCTAGCTGCTCTAAACGCACGGCACCACCTCCCAAA
>CABQBF010000126.1 GCA_902462325.1 uncultured Peptococcaceae bacterium | reverse complement strand
GGTAAGCTCTAAACCACCGGGTTGCAGACATGAACTGGCCATCACTTATCCTCCAATGATTTTTCAACCCGCAAAATTTTTCCCAAAGCTAAATCCTCCGGCACATACACCATTTTACAGATTGGACAGCGCGGCAATTCTACCGGAAAGCTATTGCCCATATAAGCCAAAGTCACTTCCATTTTTTCAAATGGCACGCCGCATTTTTCACAAATCAATTCTCCGTTGGGGTCAATGGATTCATAATACTGCGCCATCTACATCACACTCCTCAAAACTCATTCGGTGACTGTATGTATGCAGCACCTGATACAATTCGCCTTCCTTGCGAAATTCCACCCAAAAGGTAACATTTCCAATTCGCAGACTGCTGAAATAAATCTGCTTGGTTTTATTATAAATCATTTCTTTCGTGGCATCGGCATGCTCTAATACCTGGACTACATCGGTTTCTAAAATCATACGATCATGCATCTGCTGCCGCACGTCATCGGCTATTTGGTAGGTTATTTTTGCTTGAGGCATAAGAATATCTTCCTTCCATAATTCTTTCCGCACTTCATAGTTTAAACGACGCCGGTTGATGCGCCGCATGCTGAGATCGGCCACCGGTTTTTCTCCTGCGCCATAAAGCAACTCTAAAATGTGCCATGTCGGTTTTCCCTGCTGCAAAAACTGATCCCGACAGTTCACGCAATAGGTAAGATAATCACGGGAACTCTGCCCAATACATTGCACTGCAATTTCTGTGCCGACTTCTGGATTGGCATAACTGGTTAAACCGCCATATCCACAGCAATGGGTTTTCTCCCGAGCATAAGGCAGTTCTTCAATCGTGTAACCAACCTGCTCTGCCAAAGTTCGCACGCCATCCTGCAAGGCACGGTCAAACCGAGTGGTGCAAGAATCATGCACTGCCAACACCCCGCTGTGCGGCACAGCCTGTGCAGGAATTCCCGCTTGCAGTAAAATCTCTATGATACTGACAGCAGGAATTTCTGCCTGCTGAAAGGCACTATAACAACTCGGACAAAGCGTAATCATCTGAGGCTCTCCTAATTCACGCCAGGCACTGCGGATTTTCTCTAATTCCTGTTGAAGCTGAGGTTGATTGCCTGCCCAATCGGCGATAGCACCACAACAGCCCAAAATCAGTCCCACGCCACCATCTAAACGATTGCTCAAATCAATATATACAGCCTTTACCAAATCAGGCAGAGAGGCGCCCATCTGACAACCAGGAAACAGCGCGTAACGGCTTGCGGTTGTGCCGGGTTGATGACGAACCAGAAAATAATCGTCACCGTTGCTGAAAGCCATATCCATCAAAGCAAAATCATGGGTAGATGGCGGCATTTTGCCCCGATTTACCATATCTTCCCGGGCTACTCGGCAAATTTCACCCATATCAAAGCCGTTAGGACAAACCACCTTACATTGACCACATAGGCTGCAGGCGTTAATCATACTGTTGGCGCCGTGAATGCCCATCACGATAGTGGAGTTATTGAATACCTCGCGGGCATACAGTTTCGGATAGCGTTTGTAATGACGTAAAAATGCGCAACCATCTAAGCATTCCGTACAACGGCACTGGATACAGCGAGCAGCTTCCTGCTGGGCTTCTTCTTGGCTGTAATGGATAGCTTGAGGTCTAATGGCTTTATTTACTTCGATTGCATCCAGACGGGTAAATAAATTAGAGGAAAAAGGGCCCTCCCCTTCCCGCTTTAATGTCAGCGATGCATGCTGCAAATATCGCTCTATGGAGATAGCAGCCTTTTTTGCATCGTAGGCATCGGCAATGAAACTGCGTGTTTCTGGCGTTGTATTGCCAGCAAATACTTTTTCTACATTGGTTTGCAAAGTCTGACGGTCAATACTATATTCGGTTTGAAATTCCGTTAAAACTGCGGCAGAAACATAGATTGCATCATATTGCTGTAAGAGCGCAATCATTTTCGATTCATCTACCAGACAATCGGTTTGCACCACAATTCCCAACTGCTCCAGCTTTTTCAGGTCTTTTTCCAAGTCTTCTGCCGATAACTGCTCTGCCGGCAGTTGCAGCAAGCGGCCACCTAACTGGCTATGCTGTTCCAACAAGGTTACAGCATAGCCTCGCATTCCCAGCTCTAAGGCAGTGCAAAGGCCGGCCATGCCAGCGCCAACAACAGCCACTTTTTCCGATTTTTTGCGAATAAAAGCCAACCGGCTGCCCGTCTGTTTCTTTTTCCCATAGAACATGCAAGCTCGTTCCAACTGCTGCAATTCTAAAGGCTCTCCTACTTCGCCGCGACGGCAGGTTCCCCGACAGGGCGCTTCGCAGACCGCAGATAAAATGCGGGGCAACAAAACATATTTTTCAAGGATTTCCCGGCCTTTGTTAAAATTCCCCTTTTCTAATGCGGCACAAAGTCCCTTGCCATCTACATGCAGCGGGCAGCAAGCTGTACAGTAAGGCGGCTGGTCCTGGGTACAGAGGGCTTCCCACTGATGCAGCGATTGTTGTGTCAGTTCAAACATAAGACGCGCTCCTCCTTAACAAAAGAAGGTGCCCCCCCCTTAATGGAAACACCCTCTCTATTCAGAATCAATTAGTCTTCTAATTCAGCTAAAGCTGCTTTTACTACTTCTGGTCTTGCCGGAATTCTGGTAATCCGAGCGCCAGTTGCATTGTAAATAGCATTCAGAATTGCAGGTGCAGGACCGCACAGAGGACCTTCCCCACAGCCGGAAGCGCCATAAGGGCCTTCTGGACGCGGAGTTTGTACATAATGCAGTTCAAAGTCATCTGGAACATCATTTGGATATGGAATACCACAGCCAGCCAAGGTATTGTGCTTTTTGTAGTCTTCAAAGTCTTCGCTCAGCGCCAAACCCATAGCCTGGGTAACGCCGCCGTAAATCTGACCATCAACTACCAGCTTATTCATGATGGTACCATAATCGCCCACAACGGTCATTTTTTCAATTTTTACTTTACCAGTTTCCAGATTTACTTCTACTTCAGGAATGAATGCGCCGTACATATAGCAACTGAACGGTTTGCCCTGACCAGTCTGCAAATCGCAGTCGGTGCAAGCAGAAGCAACCCATTTGCCAGAATATTTAGTTGGAATATTTTCAGCAACCATTTCATCATAGGTACGATAGGTGCCGTCTGCTTTGCGCATAGCTTTCAGCAGCATTTCACAGCCTACACGAATAGCATTGCCGACAACAACATTGGAACGGCTACCGCCGGCAGGACCGGAATTTGGAGTAACAGCCATATCATTCATAATCAGTTTGATATCTTCTGTTTTAAACCCAGCCTGACGCAATGTTTCGTGCGCCATTGCCAATGTACCCATATCAGCGCCCTGACCATGGTCTTCCCAAGAGTCGAATACCGTTACGCCTTCTGGAGTCAGTTCTACATAGGCTTCTGCAGAGTCAGCACCATCTAAACCGCTGCCATATACGCCAATCGCAAAGCCAACGCCATATTTATAGCCGTCTTTCTGTTTGGCAGCAACACGAGCTTTTGCAGCTTCATATAACGGTTTTGCTTCATCCATAATGGTTTCCAGGCAATATACATCAGGCTGGCAGCCAGTTGGTGTGGTGGAACCTTTCGATTCCCGATAAATATTTTTATAACGCAATTCCCATGGGTCCATCCCCAGTTCTGCTGCCATCATATCGACAGCCACTTCTGTTGCCAGTGCCGACTGAGGACCGCCGTAACCGCGGAAGGCCGAACCCCACTGATGGTTGGTGCAAACGGTAAAGCTCTTGTTGCGGATATTTTTAATATCATAACCAGCACCCATAAACTGGGACAGACGTAGCGTTACCAAGTCACCGAATTCGGAATATGGACCATGATCCAAATAGTTTTCCCCTTCAAAGGCTAGGAAATTCCCTTCTTTGTCGGCAGCCAATTTCACATCGATAAATACAGGAGACCGTTTTCCGGTGTAAATCAGAGTCTGATACATGCTGTAATTCAGCGCAACTGGTTTACCGGTTGCCATTGCTGCTACGCCCAACAGAGCTTCCATGGTAGGACTGAATTTGTAGCCGAAGGTGCCGCCTGCGTGGTTCTGAATTAAATGACATTTATCTGGTTCTACACCCAACCCGGCGCAAATCATACCGTGATGCAGATGAATCCCGATAGATTTGGAATGAATTTTTAATACGCCGTTTTCATCTACATAAGCAAAGCCAACATCCGGTTCCAATGGCAGGTGGGGCTGACGGCTGGAGTAACCTTTCATGTTGACTACTACATTTTCCGGGTCATCCATGATTGGTGCTGTTTCTTCCCCTTTGATGCAGTTTGTTTCAAAGTACACATTTGGTGTGCCAGGATGAATTTCGATGGCATCCGGTGCTGCAGCAGACAAAGCGTCCATATAAGCCGGCAATACTTCTAACTCAATTTTCACTTTCTTCGCAGCAGCCTGGGCATGAGCTTCAGTATCAGCAGCTACGATAGCGTAAGCATCGCCAATCTGGAAGATTTTTTCATCGTTCAGAATTGGACGTTCATTTCCGTCACCTTTATTGGTTGGGAAGGTAATCAAACCGGAAATACGGTTGTTGCCTTTTACATCTTTGTAGGTCAGCACCTTCACAACTCCCGGCATAGCTTCCGCTTCGGAAGTATCAATGCTGATAATCTTGGCATGGGGCACTTCAGCCTGTGCCAGTGCTAAATGCAGCGTATCTTCCGGCATCTGCAAAATCATATCGGCGCCGAAATCCCAAGTACCGGTAACTTTTGCCACAGCAGATGGACGCACATATTTGCTGCCCACAATACTGTTGTTATCAGCCTGTTTAAACAATAAATCTTCTTTTTTCATTTCACCGCGCATTACTTTCGCAGCGTCCATCACGGCATCTACCAATGGCTTGTAGCCGGTGCATCTGCACAGATTGCGGTGTTTGTTAAACCAATCTCTGACTTCTTCTCTGGTTGGAGCCGGATTTTCTTCCAGCAAACCTTTAGCCGACATAATAAAGCCTGGGCTGCAGAAACCGCATTGTGCGCAACCATGTGCCATCCAAGCTACCTGCAATGGATGCAGATCATCGGCAGAGCCTAAGCCTTCAATGGTTTCAATTACTGCGTCATCGGCCACGCGGCTCATTTTGGTGATGCAGGAACGCACAACCTTACCGTCCAGAATAATGCTGCAGGCACCGCATTGTCCCTGGCGGCAACCTACCTTACATCCGGTCAGCATGAGACGCTTTCTCAATACGTCAGCCAACATTTCATCTGCTTCGCAGAATACAGTCCGGCTGACACCGTTAATAGTTAATCTTTTTTTAATCATTTGCTTCTCCCCTTTGCAAATATTAAAATTGTGAAGTACCCTATAAAACGGAATCCGTTTTGATAGCGATTGAAAAAAATGCAAAGCACCCTTTTCATCTTTTGCGTAATCGGCTATAATAAAACCAGCAGAGTTGAAAAGGAGTGAAGAGCATGGAACCTATTACGATCCAATTACAGCAGCTACTGACACAGTGTACCAACGGTCTGACACCGGAACAAATCGCTTCCCTACGTGTCCAGTGCATGGAAACAATGAACCGGTATTTTGACCAGCTGCCAATAGAGCGACAACCAATTACCTATTTATCAGCACATGACGTAACTATTGAATTTACCGATGAAACCTCCGGATTGCTATATCGCCGCCACCTTCCCATTGATGTGGAGGAAAACGGCAACGGCATCAAATTGACCGCCGAAGATTTACAAGGCAAACCGCTGCAAATGGTTTTTTATACAGCAGAAAGTATTCACCGTATTCAAGACCTGATGGGACAAGGCCCTGACGAAGACCAATGCCATACCCATGTCTGAGCTGCTATCAGATTTGCTCTATAAACAGTATATCATAAGGAAAATTTTTGTTCAATGGACTTTCTTTTCTTTCGAACCCATCAAAACTATACTTATTCTTGTAAAAAATTTTAAAACCCAATAAAACCAAACTAAAATGAACTAAAAAAATTTTATGGAAATGAGGTGCTGATTATGAAAGTTTTATTTATGACTGTGCAACAAATTATCGACCAACAACAGGCCTGTATGCTAATTACCATAATCGCAGGCTCCGGCTCTACGCCACGGGGGGCGGGCGCTAAAATGGCTGTATTTGCCGATGGTTCCTCCGTAGGTACAATCGGCGGCGGTGCTTTGGAATATCGCGCACAGCAGATGGCCCAGGAAGCACTACAACAAAAACAGACCTATACTATGGAATTCAAACTCCATCCCAATCAGGTCGCCGATTTGGGCATGGTCTGCGGCGGCGACGTGGAAGTTTATTTTCAGTATTTGGACTGCCAGGCAGCCGAGACCGCTGCTCTGTTGACACAAATTCTGCAGGCCTTAAACCGTTACACTGACAGTTGGCTGGTTACGCAAATCAGCAATGAAGGCCATTGGGCACAACAAACCCAACTGGCTGACCGCAAACTGCTGTCCCAGATGGGATTTCCTGCGCCATTAACCAACAAAACTGCTATCATTACTTATGAAGGACAGAAATATTATGCCGAGCCTTTGCAAACTGCGGGACGGGTTTATATTTTCGGCGGTGGTCATATCAGCAAAAGTCTGGTGCCAGTGCTGCATCCCTTAGGGTTCCGCTGTGTGGTAGTGGATGACAAACCGGAATTTTCTGACCCTGCCCGCTTTCCTCTGGCAGAGGAAACGGTACAAACGTCGTTTACTGCCTTTTCCCAGACTTTGCAGATTACCCCTTCCGATTATATCGTCATTATGACCCGCGGTCATGTCAATGATTACGACGTGCTGGTACAGGCTTTGCGGACTGAGGCCTGCTATATCGGCATGATTGGCAGCCGAAGTAAATTGAAAACAACCAGAGAAAAATTATTGGCAGCCGGATTTAGCGACGCCGATTTTAATCGGGTGCATGCCCCTATCGGCTTGGCCATCAAAGCTGTCACGCCGGAAGAAATCGCTGTCAGCATTGCCGGAGAACTGATTTTGGAACGGGCGCAGCAATCCTGATTGGACAGAACCGTCCATCATAGAAATAAAGAGCCAGGAGAGATTTTCATGAAATTAATCAAAACAACTGATGCAGTCGGTCATGTCCTCTGCCATGATTTGACGCAAATTATCAAAGGCGTTACCAAAGACGCTGCTTTTCGCAAAGGACATATCGTCACGGAAGAAGACATCCCTGTGTTGCTTTCCATGGGCAAGGACAATCTCTATATCTGGGAAAAAACCGAGGGTATGCTGCATGAAAACGAAGCAGCAGAAATTCTATATGATATTTGCAAAAATGAACATATGACGCCCAGTGAAGTCAAGGAAGGAAAGATTGAACTAATCGCTTCCATTGACGGCTTATTAAAAATTGACACCCAACGGCTGCAGGCTATCAATGAACTGGGAGAAATGATGATTGCCACCCGCCACAGCAATTTTCCTGTTAAAAGAGGAGATAAAATTGCTGGCACCCGTATCATTCCACTGATTATCGCCAAAGAAAAGATGGAACAGGCTGTGGCTCTGGCTGGCGATAAGCCCTTGATGGAAATCCTGCCTTATCAGCACAAAAAAGCCGGCGTCGTCACCACCGGCAATGAAGTTTATCATGGCCGCATTCAAGATACCTTCGGCCCTGTTATTTTTGAAAAACTAAAAGAATATGATGTGGACATTTTAGGTCAAACCATTTGCGACGATAATCCAGAGCATATCAGCAAGGCGATCAACGATTTTATTGATGCCGGCGCCGATTTCATTTGCTGTACGGGCGGTATGAGCGTAGACCCGGACGATACTACCCCCAGTGCCATAG
>CABQBF010000125.1 GCA_902462325.1 uncultured Peptococcaceae bacterium | reverse complement strand
CCTCCCGCCGCACCCGAAAATCGGCATAAATCAGCACGAGGGATTCCAAAGGCAGATTTTCCAGCTCCAAATCCCAGGTGGAATGATTGACAGCGATATGGGCAATGGTAGGCATATTTTTCTCGTCAAACCACTGTCCGGTATAATAATAATGCAGATGGGCCATACGCCGCATCTCTGACGGCTTGCAGCCGAATTTTCCAATGTCGTGCCCCACAGCGGCGCCGGAAACCAGAGCCAGATTAATAGGAACACCGGCTTCTTTCAACTGCCGTGCCACATGCATGGCTACATAGTGGACGCCGGCGATGTGACTTAAGGTGTTAAAGAAAAAAATCTCCTTGCCGATATACATCAATTCATAAATATAAAGCTTGCGGAAGTAATACAAAAACCGCTCGTACTCTTCTTTGATGATATGGTCCGGTAAGGTAGCCAAATCCAAAAATTCAAAGTCCGTGAAGGGATTGAATGCTTTATGGGCCAGTGTGTAGTCCAACATACAGCGCAGCACCCGCATGAAAAAATTGGCGCCCGGTTGAAATTCCACTGGAAATTCCATAAACACGCTGCCTGGATAAGACCAACTGATGATATACCAATAGGTGTATTCCAGCCAGCCCTTCTCCGGTTCTGTTTCGTACCATTGGGGACAAATTTCTTTACAAAGCGCCAACACCTCAGCGCAGGTCCACGGCGTTGCCTGCTCCAGCAACGCCACCATACCATATTTTAATTCCTCCTGTTGGGTTTCTGCCCGCCGCAACAATAACTGCGGCTGCTGCAGAAAGAATTCGGAAACTACGTTTTGTTCAAAAATTGCTTGTACTTCATCTACAATGTGAGCCATCCTGCCACCCTCTTTATTCAAGTTCATTCTTCTATTATGCAGAATCCATAAAAAAATTACAACTGAAAATTATTTTTATCTGAATTGTATACATAATACGATTGTGTTCCGAGCTTTTTCCTAGGTTCCAAACAAGAAGCTCCGACAAAAATGCCGGAGCCTATTTATGAAATATGTTCAAGATTCTTTGCTGCCTAAGCTGACAAAAGCGCGAGTTACATTGGTTTTGGTCACACGGCCCACCACTTTTAAGCGGCCGTTTTTGTTTTTGCGCACAACAGGCATACCGTCAATCTGATGCTCTATCATCCGTTTTGCCACTTCCCAGAGACTTTCCTCTTCATAAGCGACAACAATATTGGGCATGCGGGTCATAATCACACCGATAGGCAGTTGATTGATGTCCGCTTTGCCGATGGCAATTTTCAGCATATCCTTACGGGAACTGATGCCTTCCAGTTCCTGCTCTTCATTCACCACATAAATAGTGCCCACGTCATTGACAAACATACTGACAATGCCGTCATAAACAGAGGTGCTTTCAGCTACCGTGATGGGCTTGGACTGATGGTCGCCCACTTTTAATTCAGTCATGCGTTCATAGATACTAAAAGGATTTTGGTCTCCCTTGTAATAATAGCCTACCCGCGGACGAGCTTCTAACAGTCCAATTTGCGTTAAAAAGGCTAAGTCGGGCCGCAGAGAAGCTCTGGTTAAATTTAAACGCTCTGCCACCTTTTCTCCGGTGATGGGGCCATAGGCTTTTACGATTTCTACAATTTTTCCCTGTCGTTCATTGAGCTGCATGGTTTCTCCCCCTCATCGTTAGGAACGGAAATTGCTGAATTGCAATTCTACGCCATAATCCTGACCTTTCAAAAAAGCAATCACCGCCTGTAAGTCGTCTATCTTTTTACCGCTGACCCGCACCTGATCGTCCTGTACTTGAGCCTGCACCTTCACCTTTAAGGTTTTGATATCCTTCGTAATTTTTTTGGCAACGTCGGCTTCAATGCCCTGTTTAACGCGGATGCTTTGGCGCACCATGCCGCCCGCTGCCGGCTCTACTTTGCCGTATTCCAAATTTTTGATAGCCACGCCCCGTTTGATAAATTTGCTCTGCAAAATATCCACGATATTGCGCATACGGGTATCATCTTCTGTCACAATTTTAATAGAATTGCCGTTTTCAATTTCTACCGTACTTTTACTGCCTTTAAAGTCAAAGCGCTGGGTAATCTCTTTCAGAGTTTGATTGACCGCATTGCTGACCTCCTGCATATTAACTTCTGATACGACGTCAAAGCTTGGTTCTTTTGCCATAAGGGTTCCCTTCCTTCTCTATCCATGTTTTATGCGATTCCTGTTTTATCATGCTTATTTTGAAACAATTTTTTCCCGGCTTAAAATTCAGCGCTGCGTACCACCCGCGGAAAGGCAATCACGTCACGGATATTGCTCATACCGCTCAGATACATGACCAGCCGCTCAAAACCTAACCCGAAACCGGCATGGCGGGTGCCGCCATATTTGCGCAAATCCAAATACCACCAGTAATCAGCCGGATTTAACTGCAATTCTCCCATGCGATGCTCTAAAATTTCCAACCGTTCTTCTCTCTGGCTGCCGCCAATAATCTCGCCAATGCCCGGCACCAGCAAATCCATGGCGGCTACGGTCTTGCCATCGTCATTGAGCCGCATATAGAAGGCTTTAATCTCTTTGGGATAATCGGTCACAAAAACAGGCTTTTGAAAGTGCCGTTCCGTCAAATACCGTTCATGCTCGGTCTGCAAGTCAATGCCCCATTCTACCGGATAAACAAACTCCACATCGGCCTTTTGTAAAATTTCAATAGCCTCAGTATAGGTGACTCTGCCAAAGTCTGCGGCTACAATGTGCTGCAAACGCTCTAACAGCCCGTTATCTACATATTGATTGAAAAACGCCATTTCTTCCGGCAGCCGTTCCAACGCCGCTCCGATTAAATATTTCATCATATCTTCGGCCAAAGCCATGTTCTGTTCTAAATCGGCAAAGGCGATTTCCGGCTCCAGCATCCAAAATTCAGCGGCATGACGGGCTGTATTGGAATTTTCCGCCCGAAAGGTCGGCCCAAAGGTGTAGACCTTGCCAAAAGCCATGGCGAAAGCCTCGGCGTTTAATTGTCCGCTGACCGTTAAGTTGGCCGCTTTGCCAAAAAAATCCTGGCTATAATCGACAGCGCCCCATTCCTGCCGCGGCAGACGCTCCAAATCCAGAGTAGTCAGTTGAAACATTTCACCGGCCCCTTCACAGTCGCTGGCTGTGATGATAGGCGTGTGGACATAAACAAAGCCTTTTTCCTGAAAATATTGGTGGATGGCATAAGCCAACACCGAGCGCAGACGAAATACAGCGGAAAAGGTATTGGTACGGGGCCGCAAATGGGCAATGGTCCGCAAATATTCAAAGCTGTGCCGTTTCTTTTGCAGCGGATAATCGGCCGGACAATTGCCTTCGATGACAATTTCTGCCGCTTTCAATTCAAAGGACTGACCGCTGCCTGGGGACGCAACCAAGGTTCCCGTCGCCACCAAAGCGGTACTAACGCCCAGCTTGCAAAGGTCAGAAAAATTAGGCAGAGTCTCTTCAAAAACAATTTGCAGATTTTGAAAAAAGCTTCCGTCATTCAATTCTATAAAACCAAATTTCTTGGAAGTGCGGATATTGCGAATCCAGCCTGCCACTTCCACCTCCTGCTCCAGATAGGCTTCTGGCGCGCGGAAAATCTGTTTTATTTCTACCATGTTAGCCATTCCTCCAAACACCGAGATGCACAGCCTGCGCTGCAATCCTTAATCTTATTTATCGAATTAATCAGCCTATATCTGATATATCATTCATATTGTACGCTATTTTTATGTTCTGTGTCAAACCATTGTGTTACTTTTTTCATAAAAAGAAGTTTTATTTTATAAATTTTATACATGCCCATTATAAAACCCAGAAAGGCATGGCCTCGACTTGACAAGCGTGGTATAATGAAACTATGCTAGCAATGAAAAAAACAGTTCAAGGAGGCTATTCCATGAAATTCAAAAACCCTTTTACAATTTCTAAACGCACCCTTCTGCAAGCTGCGGCCACGGCTTTAACAGGCTGCCTGTTATTGGCTGCGCCCGCACAGGCAGCACAGCCCTTTACTGATGTTCCTTCTGACCATTGGGCCGCATCGGCAGTAGAAGAATTACGAACCTTGGGCTTTTCTGACGGCATCGGCGACAATCAATTTGGCTTGGGACAAACCATTACCCGGGCTCAGTTTGCCGCTTTTATCGCTAAAATAGAAGGCTATAACGGCAGCTATCCACAGGCCTATACCGATAACACCGATTCCAACGCCTGGTATTACGGCACCCTGAATGCCATGGCAGCCAATCATGTTACCAGCCAGACCGGCGCCTTTCGTCCCAACGATCCTATCACCCGGGCCGAAATGACTGAAATGATGGTGGGCGCGCTGGGTTTTTATGAACTAGGCAACCAATTAAACAGCATAGATTGCCCTTTTCCCGATGTATCTTCGCGGAAAGGATTTATCACGCTGGCCAACGATTTGGGATTGGCCGGCGGTATGAGTGCCACCAGCTTTGCGCCCGACGCCACCGCTACTAGAGAGCAGGCCGCCGCCATGTTGGTGCGGCTGTATCATACCAATGAAAAGCAATTGGACGAGCTGCACGGGTTCTATGCCATCTCCTCCGCTTCACAGAGCAGCTTTCTCTCCCGGCTGGACAGCACTGGCTTTGGCTGGGCCAGACTTACCCTAAACGATGGCCATGCCGCAGTCAACACCAGTTCCACAGGACAAAACGAATATAACATTCCAGCAGGCTTCACGGAACCGTTGCAGACAGTACGCAATACCGGCGGAAAAGCACTGCTCTCCGTTTATGCCGACGATAACAACGGCCTATTAACACAAATCCTCTCCCAACCGGCCTTACGCAGCGAAGCGGCCAGTGCCATTGCTGCAGCAGTTGCCAGCAGCGGCAGAGATGGACAAAACGCCAGCTTTGACGGTGTCGTGCTGGATTTTGAATCTCTGCGCGCCGGACAAAAGGCCAATTACACCGCCTTTTTACAGGAGCTGCGGGCAATTATGGGCACACAACCAATTTATGTGGCCATCCATCCAGTGCTAAACGGCTCCGCTTACTATGACGGTTACGATTATGCCGCCATCGGTCAGTTGGCAGACCGGGTTATCCTGATGGCCTACGATTTCGACGCCAAAGCGCTCACTGAAAGCGAGATGGCCCAGGGCTATACCCAAACGCCCATGTCGCCGCTCAATCAGGTATACAGTGCAATACGGGCCTGCCTGAACGGTGGAATTGCCGCCGATAAATTATTGTTAGGCATCTCCATGGATACGGTACAGTGGAAGCTGCAAAACGGCGCCGTCATCAACAATACACCGTACCGGCCTTCCTATGCCGCAGTCAGCGCCCGTCTTGCCACCGGTTGTGAAATCATCTATCCCAATTACAGCTATAATCCTTACGCCAGTTACACCGACAACACCGACCAAACCCAAAACATACTCTGGTTTGAAAACGAGCAATCGGTAGCCGCCAAAGCAGAGCTGGCTCGCCTTTTAGGATTACGGGGACTTTCTATCTGGCGTTTGGGCACCATCCCCACCGATAGCAACACAGGGCTCAATATTTGGCACACACTAACCACGGCGGTGCAATAGAACATCAAATTTTACGTTCTTACCCCACTAAAAAAGAATCCTCTGCAGTCACTTTGATGGTGCAAAGGATTCTTTTTATTTTTATAACCTTTTAGAACCTATTGTAATGAGATGTTCTCATTAAGAATGGAAGCCGTTGTTATCCAATATAGCCTACAAACTTGTAGTAGATTTTGATTTCCCGCTCTTTCTGGCCGTCCACAATCGTCTGTTCGCCTATCTCAATTTTGTCAATCAGCCGGAGAAGCGTTTCCCGGTCAAGGCTTTCCAGATTCCGGTACTGGCGGATAAGACTAATCCATTCCTGCACATCGTTCTGCACCGTCTGGCTGTCCTCTATCTGGCGTTCCAGTTCCCTAAGCTGGGCGGTTTTTTCTGCCCGTTCCGTCTGGTACTTGTTCAACAGTTCAATGCAGACCGCTTCGGGTATCAAGCCCTTGACCTTATCCTCATAAGTGCTTTGTACCAGCTTTTCCAGTTCGCCCAACCGTTTCCGAATCGCCTTGACGGTTTTCTTCGTGGCGGCTGTTTCCTTTGCGCTCTGGCTCTGCCGGTACTCCGTCATGCGCCGCACCATTTCCGCCTCGCTGCAATCCGCAATCTCCGCCTTTGTCCGTATATCGTCCAGCACCACTTCCACAAGGGGCTTTAGATAAATTGTGTGGGTGGAGCAGGCGGCGTGTCCGCTTCTGGAATAGTTGCCGCACAGATAAGATTCATAGACCGCCACAGAGCCGCTTTTCCGTTTATGCCTCTCTGTCTGGTGGCGCATAGCAAAGCCGCAATCCATGCAGTAGAGCAGGCCGCCGAACAGGCTGATTTCCTTCAGCGAATTGTAGCGTGGGTGGCTGTGCATTTTGTCAATCTCCTGCGCCAGTTCCCATGTATCCATGTCGATAATCGCCGGGTGGGTGTTCTCCACCTTGATCCATTCTTCCTTTGGCTTATCGACCTGTTTATGGTTTTTGTAGGAAACATGGCCCCGCTTGTTCTGTACCATGTGGCCGATATAGACCTCGTTGCGGAGAAGTTTGCGTATCGTCACATCATTCCACATTCCATTCTGGCGGTGAGGATTGACTTTGCCGAGAGCCTGATAATAATACTCCCTCGGCGGGAGAATCCCCGCTTCGTTGAGGGTCTGGGCAATCTTGCGAAAGCCCAGGCCCTTGCAGCGGAGCGAGAAAATCTCTTTCACAACAGCGGCGGCAGGTTCGTCAACGATGAAGCGGTGGGTGTCCTGCGGGTCTTTGAGGTAGCCGTAAGGAGCGTAACAGCCGATATATTTTCCTGTCTTGCAGGTGGACTGCCGGACGGATTTTATCTTGCTGCTGGTGTCACGGGCGTAAAAATCGTTCATCACATTTTTGAAAATCATAATCATTTCATTATCCTTGTGAATGGTGTCAACGCCATCGTTAAGGGCAATGAAGCGGCACCCCAGAGAGGGGAAAATGACGTCAATATATTTGCCCGTTTCAATGTAGTCACGCCCGAAGCGGCTTAAATCCTTGACTACGATTAAATTGATTTTCCCTTTGCGCGCGTCCGAAATCATTTCATTCAGCCCCGGACGGTCAAAGGTAGTTCCGCTCACGCCGTCGTCCACATAGGTGGAAACGAGATTCCAGCCCTGTTCCCGGACATAGCGGGTGAGCATTTCTTTCTGGTTTTCAATGCTGACCGATTCCCCCATGCGCTCATCGTCACGGGAAAGCCGGGTGTAAATGCCAGCGTTATATGTTGTTGTTTGCATAATCTTTCTTTATCCTCCCGATTAGCGCAACATAACGGCGGCAATGCTTTAAGATATTTTTATTATACCGCATTTCCCGTATCATCGCAATGTTGGCTTTGCTGCTGTGTTGCCTTTGTGACTATCAAATCTTCAAACAGCTTTTTGAAATCCTTATCGCCTACATAGATACTGCGTACCTTGTAGCGTGTGCCGTTGATTATCTTTATTGTGTATTCATTGAGTGGTGTCCTTTCCCTGTTTTTGGTATCTGCCATTCAGCCCTCCATATTCAATTTTCAAGGTACAATGCCGCACAGGGGCGGCGTGAAATTCTGCTTATACGCAATCACCTTTCCTTTGTGTGCCGCTGTTGCCGCTTTACTTCCGCCAGCACGTCCGGCGGGATACGGTCAACCAGCCTTTGGATATTCTGCAATTCGCTTTCCAGCTTTGCCCGTTCCATGCGGTCTTTTATTGTCCTGGTCAAGCAAAATTGTAACACTTGTGACCGAAAAAATATTAGATTGCTT
>CABQBF010000124.1 GCA_902462325.1 uncultured Peptococcaceae bacterium | reverse complement strand
CCTCTAGATAAACAGTTTTATTATTTCAACTGTCTACCTAAAGGGGAGCATATCATTTCGGAGTTGTCTTTTTTGTTTCTCTTTTTTATTTTATCTTTTTATCTACAAACAAAAACCGATGCCGATGGCACCGGTTTTTGTTAAGACTCAATGGCTATTACATTGGGCGATTCAACTTGCTGTACCTGTTGTTCTTTGGGGATATGCAAATGCAGCACGCCATCTTCAAACTTGGCTTGAATATCGGTCTGCTTCACTTTATCGCCGACGCAAAACAGATTGTCGCCATCGCCGAACAGGCCAAAATGCGCTTCAGCAATCCCGACGACCGAAAAATCGAAACGCTCTCCATCGGCTGCAGTACCTTTGCCCAGTTAACCCTATTGTCCGACAGTCTGCAGGAACTTTCCGCAATCTTCCCTACCCTGCATCCCCAGCTCCAGGTAGTGCCCCATAATCAGCTTTTTCCTCTGCTGGAAACGGGAAATGCCAACGTGATTTTCGATATGAACGATCAACAGGAGGTCAAAGAAACCTTGTCCTTCCAAGAATTGCAGCGCAGCAGGCTTGTAGGCGTCTGTCATCCAAACAGTCCATTGGCGCAACAACAAGCTATCACCATGCAGGATTTGAAGCAGCAAACATTGATTTTTTGCGACCCCGCCTATTTGGTTCCCTGCCTTGTCGATTTACAGTGGAAATTGGCAGAGGGAAGAAGCCCGATTGATATCCATTTCTGTATTTCCGCAGAAGCTACTGTGGTTTTGGCCGCCGCCGGTTTCGGCGTCGCCCTTTTGCCCGACCTGTTTGTGCCGCAAGCAGAAAGTCTTGTGAAACTCCCGTTCGCAGAGGCGCCCGACATTGCATTCGGCGTTTTTTACAAGCCCCATCCCGACGATGCTGTCTGCAAACAATTTCTGCAAGTGGTAAAACGCCAGTTTGCCAACCGAACTGCTACCCCAGTCTAATGCCTTGCTTTTCGTCCAATCTAAATGCGTACCCTACAAACCGCTATCACACAAAAAGGAGCTGCCAAATCCCGACAACTCCTTTTTTACTGCTCGCCAAAAGCAGTAGCTATTTTTTTATATAAGCTCCAAACCAAAACCAGCCCGTTCGCCCATGCGCTCACCGCCTTTTCCGTGCTGTGCCTGCCAGCCTTACTCCACTGTCGGAACAGCCGGACAACCGGCAAAAGCGTCGTCTGCCACCTGCGCCTCCTTCGGAATGCGGATACTGGTCAAGCTGGTGCAGCCAGCAAAAGCTCCCCGTCCGATTTTTTCCACGCTCTGCGGAAGCACCACTTCGGTGAGCTGCTTACAATCGCGGAAGGCTTCGTAGCCAATCTCTATCACGCTTTCCGGCAAAACTACCTGCCGCAGATTGTCACAGCCGGCAAAGGCATGATTGCCGATTTTGGCGATACCCTCCAGGACAGTGACAGAAACCATACTGCGCCGCTGCTGGGCGGTTTCCCGCTTAATGCCGTAACGCTCCGGACTGCAGGCGGCCGGTGCAATGGCGGTAATCACCTGTTCTCCAATGCGGTTGGGCACCGTTACGTCCACATCCTTCCCGCGATAGAGCAGCAACGTCCAGGTGCCGTCGCCCATTCTTTTGGTACCCCACTGCCGCGCCAAATCGTCCGGACTTTTTTCTGTCATAGACAAGTCCCAGCCCAATTCTAAATCGTCCCAACTGTCCAAAAAACCGGTAGCGGTTCCCTCGGTCAACGTCTGTTTATATTGCAACAGAGCCGCAACAGCCTCTGCCTGCTCGCCGGCCAAAATGGAGTCCAAGATACCGTCCACATCCTCTAACGGAATCATAGCCGTTTGCAACATCAACTGCAATAAATTCCAATGCTCCAGCGCCACAGGATACAACAGCTTCCGCCGGCTCTGCACATATTTGAAAAACCGCTTGCAAAAGGCTCCGTCCAACGATTTCCCATTGCACCAATCCTCGGCAAAGGCCAAAATCGCGCTGTGCCGCACATTATCGGGCAGCTTGGCCGGGTCCATGCGAGTAATGCGCACCACGGCGTTATCGGGAAAACAGCCCTTGCCAATGGCTGGCTTGTCACTTTCCAGCAGCACCTGCAGCTTGCCGCACTCATCAAAGGCCCGATAACCAATGGCCCTTACCTGCTGCGGAATGGTAATTTGCTTTAGCTTGCGGCAATTTTGAAAAGCGCGGTCCCCAATCTCCTGCAAGCTTTCCGGCAACGTCACCGCCGCCAGGCTGCTGCAATTACGAAAAGCGTCCACACAGACCTTCACCGTACCTGCCTTGATGTCGGCTTGGGTAACGGCGCCCTTGTAAAACAGGGCCAGCCTGCCTGCATACACCACGCCGTCCGGTTGGGCAGCCAGCCACGCCGTATCTTGGAACGCGTCCCGCCCTACCGTGCGCAGCGAATTTGGAAAACCAATCGTAACCAAAGCGGTGCAGCCCAAAAAGGCCATACGGTCCAGCAGCACCAAGCCCTCCGGCAGTTGAACCGCCCTTAGCTGCCCACAGCGCTCAAAAGCACTATAGCCAATCTCCACAACCGTCGGCGGTATCCTAATCTGCTCCAATGCCCCGCAGCCGGCAAAGGCCATGCTGCCAATCTTTCGCACACCGTCCGGCAGCACCACCTGCCGAACGGTGCTGTCGCCACGGAACGCGCCGTAGCCAATCTCCTGTACACCGTCGGGAACCGCAACCACCGCCTCGCTGCCGGTGTATTGCTTTAACACGCCCTGCTGGATAGTAAAATCACTCATAGCGCGCCGGCCTCAGTCTGCCAGTCCAAATCTAACAAATCCAGCTCCTGCATGATTTTTTTCTGCCGCTCATAGAAAAGCAGCTCCTGATTATGGGCAAAATATTTTTCACAGCCGTATTCGCTGATATATTTGGCGGTGTAGTAATTGGCGGTTAGCTCCGTTACGATAATCAGCAGCTCATGACCGTTGGGGAATACCTCCTCGGCAAAGGTAAACAGATTGTCCAACAGCACCGTCTTTTCCTGTCCCTCCTGTTTTAAGCCCTTCACCCGGCTGTCGAAATCCATCTTCAAAAGACCAAAGGCATTCATCCCGTCGGTTTCTTGGGCGATGCTGTCGCAGTCTGCTTCCAGCATGGCCAACAAGGCTTCCATCTGGGCCTGCCCATCGGCGGAAAGACTGCCCGCTTTGCGGCCATTCTCCAGCTTTTTGCGCTCGGCCTCCCTTAGCTGCTCCAACACCGCCAAGGGCTGCTGGCCCTTTTTGGCCGCCTGTACCCGAAACTGCTTCAGCACCTGCATCAACTGCTCCAGCACCTTTTTCCCGTTAATCACCTGCCGCACCTGGGCGGTCACAGCGTCCAGCAACAGCCCAATCAGCGACAGCCGTTCATCAAAACCGGCCGCTTTCGCCCGCTCTTTTATCTCGTCGCTGACATCACCGGCTAAAATCTGCTCTACCTGATAATCGCTGCGATACTTGTTGAACAACTCATAATAGGCGGCAAAGCTCTTGGCAATTTTGCCATTCTGCAAATACTGCCCCACCAAATCCTCATCCACAGATAAATTGTGCACTTCATAGAGCTTGAGCATCTGGCTCAAATCATCCCAGCCTCGAGCAGTCACAAACCGCTTGCCGTCCACAGTGGACTCAATCTGATAAAAATGCTCCTTGCGGATTTCCAGATAGGTCAGCACCGCCGCATGCACGCCGGTTTTGTAGGCGTATTCCTTCCACACGTCAAAATCAGGCTCAATATCAATGCGTTTTAAGCGGTCCCAAGTTACAACGTCAAACTCCCGCACCGAATTGTTATATTCGGGCGGATTGCCGGCTGTCACCACCACCCAGCCGTCGGGCACCCGATGACGGCCAAACACCTTATACTGCAAAAATTGCAGCATAATGGGCGCTAAGGTTTCCGACACACAGTTGATTTCGTCCAAAAACAAAATGCCCTCTTTCACGCCGGTTTCTTCCATCAAATCGTAAACGGAAGCGATAATCTCGCTCATGGTATATTCGGACACCGCATACTCTTTTCCGCCATACTGTTTATGGGCAATATAGGGCAAGCCCAGCGCGCTCTGCCGGGTATGATGGGTCATCGAGTAGGACAGCATACCCACGCCCAGCTCGCCGGCCACCTGTTCCATGATGGCCGTTTTGCCAATCCCCGGAGGCCCCATCAGAAAAATAGGCCGCTGCTTTTGCAGGGGCACCACATAATGGCCCCGTTCATCCTTGGTAAAATAGGCTGTCATCGCATTTTTAATCTGCTCTTTTGCTTTTTTGATATTCATCGCGTACTCCTTCGCTCTCGTTTCAATTTACTCCATCGGCTTCCAGTTCATAGCGCTGCAGCACCAGCTTGATGGCCCACGGCGGCACCTCCGGCTCCTTATAATCGTCCTGGATAAAAACAAAGGCCGTCTGATAAGCAGGTTGCCGTTCCGGAAAAACGCCCTGACCATCGGTAAAATAGAGTAACCCCTTGAGGTTGGTAAACTCCTGGTCGCGCAGCATTTTGTCCACATGCCGGAACACCGGACGAAAATCGGTGCCGCCGGAGCCTTTTAACTGCATATTGGCCAGATAGCGGGCAAACTCTTCTTGATTTGTAATTTTTACATCCTCTTGAATCACAGCGTCGCATTGGAGGATGTGCAGATTGATTTTGGTAAAAAAGCTTTCCTGCTGCATGAGCATGTTATAGGTTTTCTGCACAAAGGTCTGCACCAGCTCGCCGCTGACCGAACCGGACGTATCAATGGCAATCACAAACTCCTTGACCCGTTTTACTTCTTTATATTCCAGCGGCTCAATCAACGGAATATTCTGATATAGCTGCAAGCCGTAGGTATAAAAAATATAATCGAACTCATCGTCATTGACTTGCATCACTTCGCCCAGCGCGGCAAATTTTTTCAGAAAGCGGGCATAATCGTAGGTTTCCCGATTAACCGCCGCCAAATTCTGCATCAGCCCCAAGGCCCTGTCGCCGGTTTGTTTAGAGAAGGTTTCCAAATCCACCTGCAACCGCTGGGAAACCGCTTCCCATTGCTCCCGCAACAGCCGCTTGGCCTGCGCCATGCGGTCGGCGTCCTCCGAAAACTGATGGTTGGCTTCCACATCGCCTTCCTTGTCCGAATCGCCGGCTTCCTTCGAAGCCCGTTCTCCCTGTTCATTCCACTCATCGGTAACGGAAGCAATATACCAGGCTTCATGCTCATCGGCCCAAAACAGCCGCGAAAGCTGCACCAAACTGTCCACATCGGGCCGATGGCGCAGCAGATAATGATAAAGCTTTTCCGCAGTTAATTGTCCAACGGCTTTCCGGATAGGCGCCAGCGCCTCCTGCTGGCCCTGCTCCCGTTCCACCCGCGCACAGTCCAGCCCCATTTCTGTAATCATAGCTTCCACTGCCATATCGCAGGCCAAATTCCAAATGGTCTGGTCAATGCGCAAATCCACATAAAAATGCTGAAACACGCAATGCAGCACCACATGCAGATAACTGCGCACCGGCATGGTTCTCTCCTTGGCGTAAGCATGCAGCACATACACCGGATCATACAACAGCCGCACACCGTCGGTAGCCAACGGCCATGTGGACGGAAGCAGTTCCAATCGGCTCAGCGCCGGATTGAGAAACCGTAGCTTCACCGCCAACGTATCACGGGAAAACTGCATCACCTCTTTGGCCAAGCCTTCCATCTGCTCCACCCGTACCTGATCAGGCACCAACATCAGCAGCACCTCCCTTTCTATCCGAATCTCTATCGGATTTATACCCGTTTTTGTTATTTTATATTACAATAATTCGGGGGGAAGTGCAAGAATATAGGTAGAGAAAAGCTTGGGAAATGAGCGCCCCACCCTCAAGGTGGGGTTTCGCATATGCCCTATAAAGGCCTATTACCAGCCGAGCCTAAAGGCTCATGGTAAGGTTCGCCGCTTGCAAATTTTACCGGCTAATCCTTAAGTTCATCCTTATCTTCAAACGGATCCTTATATTCTTTCATACTGATCCCATCTGCTATCATGTCCTCTTTCAACTGATTTCTTATATATTCTTCTATCACTTTTTTGTTTGCTCCTACTGTACTCACATATGATATTTGCAATTCCATTTTGTATGTGCTAAACTCTTATTGTCTTTCGACATAAAAACACCTCCTGATTTTTTTCAAGCTGGCGGGCTTGATTTTATTATATCAGAAGGTGTTTTTATGCTCCATTTTCTCCTCCACACACATAGCGTGTTTTTTCTCTTTACGTTCAATAAAAATAGATGTTGGGATATCAAAGAGTAATCCCAACATCTATTTTAGAATAGTTTTCGTCAAACTATAAATTTCGCTTTACAAAATTGATCCAGCCTACAACGCCAGGAACCCACTAATCTTCCACCAGGGAATCATAAACAAGAACATGAAAAGCATATTAATCACTGTTTTCACTGACATAAATTTGATAAAATCCTTCATTTGCATCATGCCAAAGCTGAAGTACACCAACCAAAGTACAACTTCATAAGGTAATAAAATCTGGTCAGAGGCATTCCCCATCAAGATATACAGCGCAACCGGATTCATGCCGATATCCATAGCTACCTGCGCTAATGGCAAGGTAAAGGTAACGGTAATTGCCATAGGCGTCATGATAAAATTCAAGACAAAATAACCGATATAAACTAAGAATAATACAAACGTATAGCTCTTTCCTTCAATAATTGGCACTAGTGCCTGACTAATTAAATCACCAAAGCCCATTACCCCTGCTACAGTCCCAATTGACAAGCAACCGCCGCCGAAAATAATCATGCCCCAGTTGACGTTCTTTAAATCTTCTCCGTCTGCTACTTGCAAACCTGGCAAATACATGAAAAATGGAATCACCGCAAAGCCCCATAAAACATCAATATGATGAATAGGATTACTGAAAATAAAGGCCATCAAAATTGCAATGTCGACCAAAACCCGCTTTTCATCATTGGTCATTTTGCCCATAGCTTTATATTCTGCTGCAAAATACTCTTTTCCATTCATATTTGCATTTTTACCAAACATTTTGATGATAACGAAAAACAATGCTACATAATAAAATGCATTCGGAAAACAATGATACAACCACTCAAACCATCCCATCGTTAAAGGTCCGGTTACTGCTTCCCCTAAGCTAAACTGCATGAAAACACCGGTGTTAAATAAAAAACATCCAGGCAACATAGCCGCTAAAGCTGCAGCCAACATAATACCAGCCGATTCAGGCCCTTTTTTCAAGTTTAAAGACAGACAAATCCCATAGGCTAAGGCTGCAATTGGCACCGCTGCATTATCATTTGGCATCAACAAGAAAATTACTACACCTGCCAAGGCAATGCCCCAGATAATCCCCTTATAACTGGCGCCGGTCAGCAAAATACATTTATAGGCAATCCGCCGCAATAAACCAACCCGCTCCATCACATTGGCCAGCAAAAAGCCACCAACCAACATCCAAAGAATGCTCATGCTCCATGGTTTATAAACAGCCTCTGCCGGAGCTTGCAAGACTAATACATACGCTATCGGTAATAGTAAAGCCACCACGGTACTATTCACCTGTTCAAACACAAAGAATAATACTGCCGCCAACGTAATCGCTAAATATAATTTTAACTGCGCTGTCATGATTTCATTCACAGGCAGCAGCATAACCAAACATGGCAAAAGAATGGTTACAATCCAACCAATGATTAATTTTTTTGTGCTAGGCCCTTGTTTTACAGCTAAAGTTTCTGCCATTCTATTTCCCTCCTCCTTTATGCCCGGGTTCTGTTAAGTTGAAATATATAGTCAACCGCTCCAACATAGGATATACTAGAGTAAAGGGCATTACCAAAAATCTCCCACGAAAGGAGCGGTCGTCATGCGTAATTTTGCATCAATATACTTTTGAAAAAATCAT
>CABQBF010000123.1 GCA_902462325.1 uncultured Peptococcaceae bacterium | reverse complement strand
ATCTCAATATGGGCGATACCCACAATGGGCTGTTTAATTATTGGACGCCTTTTGACAGCGGCTGCGCCTGGGGATACCTCAGTCTGGAGGCACAACGGAGGGGGTATGTGACCCATTGCATCGGTTCTTTTGACAGGGTCGATTTGCGCAATGAATTTCAGCAGGCCGAAAATCTGGAATTGTATGGCATTGTCGCCTTAGGGCGGCCGGCTGCTCCGGAGGTAACGGCAAAAGAAAAACAGATGCCGCGCAAATCGGTCAATGCGGTTTTACTGCGCCGCCGGTAATAAGCATTTTTTATTTTTCCGATTTTTAAGAAATAGTTAAGAGCGGATTGCATTTTTGTTCACAATCAAAAAGCAACGATTTACAGGGAATGGAGGTCGGATTTGGATGGAAGAACAATGGCAATGTGATGAGTTTTGTGTGCATGACAATATTTTGGCAAAGATGGAGCAAAAGAAAATTCCCGAGGAAAAAAGCCAGCAGACAGCGGAATTATTCAAGGTTTTGGGCGATAATACCCGGGTGAAAATTTTGTATTATCTGTTGCAGACGGAGCTTTGCGTCTGCGATTTGACGGTGCTGGTGGGCAGCAGCCAGTCGGCGGTTTCCCATCAGCTGCGGGTTTTGCGCAATCTGCGGATTGTGCAGGGCCGTAAGGACGGCAAACAGGTTTTTTACAGTATTTGCAACGAACATGTGCGGCAATTATTGTGGGAAGCGTTGGCTTTATAAAAAAAGCGGATTGCAGGGATAGCCGTTCTTGTATTGGTTTTCACAATAAAAAAATATTGCGAAAAACCTATAAAACAGTATAAAATAAAGATAGGCAAATGGTTGCCTGTATGATTCATTAAATTGTGGGGAGTCTGCAAAGCGGGCAGGTTTTAGAATTATCTGAAAGTTGTTTCGCTTCCCCGCCGGGCCTTTTCCGCGGTCAGCAGCTGTGGCAGTGCTGCCGCCAGAGCCGGAGGCAGAGGACTCATTTAAATTTATGTAATGGTTTCATTAATTTTTATTTCGTTGAGGTGAATAAAATGGAAAAACACAAAGAATTAGAAAACAAAGGCATGAGCAGACGTCGTTTTCTAAGTGTTATGGCAGGAGCCGGCGTTGTCGGCGCTGCAGCAACCATGACCGGTTGTTCGCCTGTCAGTGATCCAAGCGGTACCGGCTGGCTGCCCAATCAGTACCGAAATGCAAGCGCAATGCCTGCACAGGTAAAGGGCCGCGTGCCTCTGGATCCGGACAACGTGTCTCTGGTGCGGAACGATGAAAAGTGTATTCTGTGTGGTCAGTGTATCGAAGCCTGCGAAAAAGTGCAGAGCGTGTTCGGTTATTATGAACTGCCAGTGCATGACGACTTTATTTGCGTACACTGCGGTCAGTGCGCTCTGTGGTGTCCAACCGGCGCCATTGCGGAACGCAGTGTGATTGAAGATGTATGGAACGCCATTCAAGATCCTGAAACAAAGGTAATCGTGCAAACTTCTCCGGCAACTCGCGTCGGAATCGGTGAAGAGTTTGGCATGGGCGCCGGCGCTTGGGCAGAAGGCCAGATGGTAACTGCTCTGCGTAAACTGGGATTTGATGTCGTTGTAGATACCAACTTCAGCGCCGACTTAACCATCATGGAAGAAGGCTCCGAGCTGGTAGAACGTGTAACCAAGGGCGGCGTGCTGCCACAGTTAACCTCCTGCTGTCCTGGTTGGGTAAAATTCGTGGAATACTATTATCCGGAATTGATTCCCAATCTGTCTTCGGCCCGTTCTCCAATGATGATGCACGGTCCTACGCTGAAAACCTACAATGCTGAAAAATTAGGATTTCATTATAAAAACGTTGTGAATGTGGCCATCATGCCTTGCCTGGCTAAAAAATTTGAAATCAGCCGTCATCAGTTCCACGGCCTAGAAGGCGGCACCGGTCAGTATTATAACGACCCGGACGTAGCCGATATGGACTATGTGCTGAGCGTGCGGGAGTTGGCCAATATGATTCGCGAAAAACTGGGCGATGTGGATTTTGCCAATTTTGAAGAAGGTCAGTACGACCAGATTGGTTCTACTGCAGGTTTGATTTTCGGGAACTCCGGCGGCGTTATGGAAGCTGCCGTGCGTACCGCTTATTATCTGATTACCGGCAGCAATCCTCCCGAAGTCCTCTATAATCTGGAACCGGTACGGGGCCTGGACGGCATTAAACGGGCCGCGCTGGATATTCCCGGCGTAGGTACGGTAAAAGTTGTTGTAGCCTCCGGTTTGGCCAATGCCCGTCAGTTATGTGAAGAAATTAAAGCCGGCAAAGCTGATTTTCATTTCTTAGAAGTTATGGCCTGTCCAGGCGGATGTATCGCCGGCGGCGGTCAGCCAAGAACGACTGTGCCGCCTCAGGACTGGGTACGTCAGGCCAGAATTGACAGTATGTATAGCCATGATACAGCCGGTACGGTGAAAGGGACTGCAGCAGGCGGCAACAATGCCGGTCAGGTAGCTGTAAAAACCAGCAACATACGGTTGTGCCATGAAAATCCGCAGATTATTGATATCTATGACAATTTCCTGGAAAAACCATTGAGCCATCTGGCCCATGAATTGTGTCATACCAGCTATGAAGACAGATCTGGTTCCATTACCAGAAAAGAAGTTTAAGAGGGGGAGGTATGAAGAATGGCTACGACTGTAACTGATCAAAAAAGTGTTTTAGTAGATTTAACCAAATGCGTTGGCTGCGGCGGCTGTACCGTTGCCTGCAAGCTGTGGAATAACCAGAGCTTTGAGAATCCTGAAACCCACGAATTCGAAAATGCTCATGGGATGGATGTGGAACTGGACAGCAACACCTGGACCACAGTACATCATATGAAGATAAATAAAGACGGCCAGGAAATATGGCGTTTTGTAAAACGGCAGTGTATGCATTGCTTAGACCCGGCTTGTTCCTCTGTATGTTTTGCGCACGCATTCCATCAGACCGAACAGGGCGCTGTACAGTATAATCCGGAATTGTGCGTAGGTTGCCGGTACTGCATGATTGCCTGTCCGTTCGATATTCCAAAATACGAATGGGAAAAGGTAATGCCTTCCGTTATGAAATGTCAGTTCTGTAGTTCCAAGCTGGCTGACGGCGAAGCGCCGGCCTGCGCCAGCGTATGTCCGACCGGTGCGCTGACATTCGGCAGCCGTGATGAAATGCTGGCCAGGGCTCATGAAATTATCGACAACGACAGCCGCTATCTGAACCATGTTTATGGCGAGAATGAAGTGGGCGGTACCAGCTGGCTGTATATTTCTGACGTAGACTTTGGCGAACTGGGCTTCCCGACCGATCTGCCGGAAAAATCCGTTCCGAAAAATGTTCACGGCTTTACCCGTTTCACACTGCCTATTTTTGCTGTAGGCGCATTGGCCTGGACTGGCGCCAGCATTTATGCCAAACGCCGTCATGCTGTGGCCCATGAAGGTCATGCCGCAGAAGAAAAAACAGAAGAATAGGAAAGGGAGGTTATCGAGATGAAAAACTGGGTTTTTAAAACTCCAAAATCAAGATGGAATTTGCGCATCACACCGGTCCGCATTGGTATGCTTGTTGTTCTGGCCGTTGCTTTGGTGTTAATTCTGGCCAGATATTATGCAGGGCTTGGCGAATGGAGCAATTTGAACGATACCATGCCATGGGGCGCATGGATTGGCGCCGATATGAACGTCATCGCTTTGGCTGGCGCAGGCTTTAGTACGGCCATCATTACCCATATTTTCCACGTTGAAAAATATGAACCGGTATCCAGAAGATGCCTGCTGTTATCCTTCATCGGTTATGTGCTGGTGCTGTTAATCTTAATCGTAGAAATTGGTCGTTGGGATAACTTCTGGAGACCATTCGTTTCTCCAGGGGTTCACTCCCCAATGTTTGAGGTTTACATGTGCATCGTAGCTTATATGGTGCTGCAGGTTATCGAATTGATTGAAGTAGGGGCAGAAAAGGTTGCGCCTAAATTCAAGAAAAAAATGCAGCCAATTATGCAGATTGTGTTTATTGCTGCATGTACCGTACCTCTGGGCCATCAGGCTTCCTTAGGTTCCTTGTATCTGGCTATGCCTGCCAAATTGGATCCAATCTGGGCTACCCAGATGATGCCATGGCTGTTCCTGTTATCCGCTTTCTTCGTTGGCCCCTGCGTTGCCATCGTAGAATATATCTGGACCAACAGCCGCTACAACATGAAAATTGATACCGAAATGCTGTACGGCTTGAGCCGTATTTCCGCGGTGCTGATGGCAGTTTACTTTGTGTTGAAAGGCGCTGATTTGGTAAGCCGCGGTCAGTTAGGCAATGTATTCTCCTTCACCCTGTGCGGAAACATGTTTATTCTGGAAATGGTGCTGTTGTGCGTTCTGCCGATTATCATTCATTTCCTGCCATTTGGCAAAACTCAGGGCGGTTTGCTGGTATTCGGCCTGTCCGGTATGGCCGGTCTGGTATTGACCAGATTGAACGTGGTATTTACGGGGATGTCCGCTCACGTTGCTTCTTTAGGCGGCGGCTACTTCCCATCCTTTATGGAAATTGTGTCTACCATCGGTCTGTTCTGCCTGGCATTCCTGGCTTATCTGTGGATTACCGAAAACTTCCCGTTCTTCTTTGGTCTGCCCGGTGACGCAGCAGAAAACAAAGACGTGGAAAACGAATCGGCAAGCGGTTTCAATCAGGCTATTATGTAAGTCAAATTGTAATATGGGATTTTACAGAGGCTCTCCTGTTGGAGGGCTTCTGTTTTTTCGTCCGGAATACTTGTGTTTATGTTTCTTTTTGTGGCCGGCGTTGGTTTGATTGGCATCGGAACAAAATCGGAATGATGTTGTATTCTTGCCGACAGCCCTTGTTTTTTTTCAGAAAAATGCTTACAATGAAAGGTAAGACCGTTGCAACCACAAACCTGGCTGCGCCGATGGGGCGGCCACAACAGAAGGGGGAGAGTGCCGATGGTAAAACAGCAGATGTCCGAGTCGCTTCTATTGGGATTTTTGTTGATGCTGGCCGGCGGTTTTTTAGACGCTTACAGCTATCTTTGCCGGGGCGAAGTATTTGCCAACGCCCAGACCGGCAACATTGTGCTGCTGGGCATCAGTCTGGCTCAATGTCAATGGGAAACAGCGCTGCAGTATTTTATTCCCATTGCAGTATTTGCCTTTGGGATTTTGATAGCAGAAAAGCTGCGCAACAGTTGTAAAGAAAAGACCAATCTGCACTGGCGGCAAGTGATTTTGCTGCTGGAAATCTTGATTCTTACGCTGACTGTTTTTTTAGGTGCCGCCTGGAATTGGCTGGCCAACAGTATGATTTCCTTTGTCTGTGCGCTGCAGGTGGAGAGCTTTCGCAAAGTTCGCGGCAATGCCTATGCCACTACCATGTGTACCGGCAATCTGCGCAGTGCGGCGGAAGCTATGTACCGCTACGAGCACACCGGCGATGCAGGACAGCGCAACAAAAGTCTGATGTATTATTGTTTGGTTGTCGCCTTTATGGTGGGCGCGCTGTTGGGTGCAATCTGCAGCAAATGGCTGCACTACTGGGCTGTGCTGGTGGATTTGGCGCCCTTGGCCCTGTGCTTTTTGATTATGTTTCGGGAAGAAGACAATATGGAGTTTTTGTTTCACAAGAAGCCGCAAAAATAAATACGCTGCAAAACAGGAACGAAGCTGTGCCAAAAGGGGCAGGTTCGTTTTTTTTTACTGCCCTTCGCCCCCTCCCTCCGTGTACCCGACTATTTGCCCATTTGCACATTTGCACAGAAAAACGTGCTTCAAACGTGCTTCAAGCGCGCTTCAAACGCGCATCAAGCGTTGGGCATCGGACAGTTCCGCTGTTTTATAATACATAAATTGTTTTGCATGATTATTAATCTATACTTATTTAGATTGGGAATGTAAAGGGATTTTTGTTAAGAAAACATGAAAAATTATGCAAAAAGAAAATAAAAACTGTTGTTTTTATAAGGGGATATACATTCTAAAAATGTATAATAATTTGCAGGGGGTTTACAGAATGTGAAATAAAAATACCTGACAAATCGCTGCAGCAGAGAGAACCCCACCGTTCAACATCGGACGATGGAAACTATTTCACTGTGTTCCTCATGCCAGAAGAAATGAAGCACCTTTTGCTGCTTTATGAGTTAAAAACGTTCCACCGCCTTTGTCAACAGTTCAACAATCAAACTGGCCTAGCGGCCAGCGGGTATTTGCACATTCGCACATTCACACAAAAAACCGTGCTTCATTCGCGCTAGTGGCAACATCCCCTACAATGTATCTACCGTGCAGGATACAGCAGGAAACTATCCACTCTCTACCCTTTTATGGGGTTAAACCTCTCCGCTGTCTTCGCCAAAATTCCGACTTGGGGCGGACAAATTGCAAGCTGTTCAACCGAGATGGACGTAGTCCAAATCGAGGTGAACTGCGTAGTCATTTGTCCGAAGCCACGGAGGAACAGGCGAAGGACAGCAAAAAAATGGAACGGACGAAGGACAGCAAATAAAACCGAACGGCAGCAGATAAAAAGAAAATTCCCAAAATTATTTGCAAATTGTAAGCTTGTTGTAAGCTTCATTTGCTACACTGCTTGTAAAGAACGTGTTTGCTTTTATCAAACAAAAAGGACGGATAACAGTATGGAACAGAAAAAGAAAAAATTTTTGACCAAAAAGAAACTCCTTGCCGGAGTAGTGGTGGCAGCTGTTGCTGCCGGCGGATTTCTGTTTTTTCGCAGCGGCGGTGAGACAGCCGTTCCGGTAAATGTGGTTGCGGTGGAACAGCAGACTTTGCGGGACGCGGTTTCGTTGAAAGCGCCGCTGGAAGGCACGGAAACGGTGGAAATTGTCAGCAATCTGCACTATGAGGTGACAGCCATCAATGTGAAGGAAGGGGACCGGGTGACCAAGGGGCAGGTCTTAGCCGTTCTGGATACCGACGCCATGGCCGATGAAATCGGCTCGGCCCAGGATGCGCTGGCGTTGGCCCAGGCCCAATATGAGGACAGCTTGCGCAGCAAGCAGGCGGAATATGAACAGGCGGTGCAGAATTTACAAAATGCCCAGAAAGACGCGGAGCGCAATGCGGCATTGTTTGAAGTGGGCGGTGTTTCTGCCGAAGAAAACGAGAATGCCCAGTCGGCTTTGGCCGAGGCGCAGGCTGCCATCAAAGGATTTCGTGTGGAGAACGGTCAGGTGCAGGGCAATGCCTCCGATTTAAAAAATATTGAAACGGCCAGGAATGCTTTGGCCCGTAAGCAGGACTCCCTTTCCGACGGTAAAATCATCAGTCCCATTGATGGGACCATTACCCGAGTCAATATCAACGTGGGACGTTTTGCCGATGAAACAGATGATAAAAAGCCCATGTTTGTGGTGGAAAATCTGCAGCAGCTGCAAATGGAAGTGGCGGTCAGCGAGTATGACGTTGCCGATATTGCCGTAGGCCAGCCGGTGGAAATTACTGCCGACGTGTTAAAAGGGCAGACGGTCAGCGGTGTGGTGGACCGGATATCGCCTACCGGCGAATTGAAAGAAGGCAGCGCGGCAGAACGGGTCATTCCGACGGTGATTCGCCTGACAGAAAGCAACGACGCTCTGATTGCCGGCATTAACGCCAAAGCGGAAATCATTATCGCCGAAGCGGCCGATGCTTTGACGGTGCCCATAGAAGCGGTGCTGGATAACGGCGACGGCACCGGCACGGTGATGCGGGTGAAAGAAGATAATACAGTAGAAGCGCTGACAGTGGAGCTGGGTTTGGAGAACGATTTGAACGTACAGCTCATCAGCAGTGCCCTGCAGCCCGGTGATTTGTTGATTTTAAATCCGGAAGGCGTCGCCGAGGGCATGACGGTAGCGGTGCAGACTGTGTAGATGGATAGGAGCGAAGCTATGAGTGAATTAATCCGTATCTCCAACTT
>CABQBF010000122.1 GCA_902462325.1 uncultured Peptococcaceae bacterium | reverse complement strand
GGACCGCATTGCCGCCAATGGCGACACCGCCAATAAGATTGGCACTTACACAGTTGCCATTTTGGCCAAAGCCCATCAAATTCCTTTTTATGTGGCAGCGCCTTTATCAACGGTGGATTTTGCCATCAGCGATGGCAGCAAAATCCCCATTGAGCAGCGCCGGGAAGAGGAAATCCGCCAGTTTAACGGGCGGCAGACAGTGCCGGAGGCCGCTATGGTATTTAATCCGGCCTTTGATGTAACGCCGGAGCAGTATATTACCGCCATTATCACCGAAAAAGGCGTGGCTTTTCCGCCTTTTCAGCAAAATTTAGAGGCCTTGCGGCAGGGGAAGCCAACCCTTGGCTGCAATGTCCGCACTTTACAGCAGCAGGTGGTAGACACAGCAAAAAAAATGGCCCGTGATGGATTGAGCAGCGGCAGTTTCGGCAATGTGAGTGCGGTGGACAGAGCCCATGGTTTATTGGCCATTACGCCTTCCGGTGTGCTGTACGATACCATGCAGCCAGAAGATATTTGTCTGCTCCATTTAGATGGCAGTGCGGTAGAAGGTGTGGTTAATCGTTACAAGCCATCGTCGGAGCTGCCCATGCACTGTGCCGTTTACGGCGTTCGTCCCGATTGCAATGCCATTGTGCATACCCATGGGGCTTATTGCACCGCCTGTGCTTCCAGCGGCAAGCAGTTGGGGCCTGTGATTAGCGAGATGGGTATGCTTGCGCCGGGCAATGTGCCGTTGGTGCCCTATTGTCCGCCGGGCAGTGCGGCGTTGGCAGAGCAGACGGCAAAGGCATTACAGCAGGCCAACGGTTGTCTGCTGGCCAATCATGGCGCGGTCGTAGCCGCTGATGGGATGGAGCGGGCCTATATGCTGGCGCAAATTTTAGAGGATGGCGCCAGAGTTGCATGCCTGGCCGGGCAAATTGGCGCCGTGCAGCAAATTCCGGCAGAAGACAGCGCCCGGTTGTATGAAAACATGAAAAGCTACGGACGATAAAGGAGAAGCCATGAGGGCAGAGGAAAAAGCATATTATCTTGGGCGGTCGCCCTGGCTGCCCAGTATAGATTGCAAGTTAGCGGAGCATGTAACACAGGGAGAACGGCTTTTATTCCGGCAGCATGACAGAATCATCGAGGCAGGAGAATCAATTAACCAGTTTTATTATTTGGTACAAGGAACGGTTAGAGCAGCGGTACTCAACCACGATGGTAGCGAAAAGCTGTTATTTGTTTTAACAGGGCCTAATATTTTAGCGGAAACTGCTGTTTGGGCTGGCGGAGCAAGTCTAGTGTATTTTATAGCGGAGACTGATTGCGAGGTAGTTCTTTTTTCCAGGGAGCTTGTGGAGCAATTAATGGGACAGAATAACGAGCTGGCTAAACAAATGTTGTTTTGTATGGCGCAGAAAACCAAATCATTGGTGCATCAACTGGCTGGAACTGCAATGAATGGAGCAGAGGAGCGTTTGCTGCGTTTGTTGTATATTCTCTATTGGGAATGGGGCTATGAAGAAGGCGGTCGCAAAATAATTCCCCGCAAGCTGACCCACGCCGATTTAGCCAATGCTACAGGGCTGCATCGTGTCACGGTCAGCAATTTGCTCAGCAAGTATCAAAAAAATAACATTATGCACAAAGAAAAAAATAGATTTATCATTGACAACTGGAACTATGTGGTGGAACGGGTTTTGTAAAAAGGGCATTATTAGGTTTCGCAGCGGAAGAGGAAATTGCTACCTTTTCCGTTTTTTTGTGCGGAGATTTCATGAGATGGCGCAAATAAAAAATAAACTTATAGAACATAAAATATCGACAAATTTTTTTAAAATTTGTAGTTAAACTACAAAGAAAATAAGGCAATAGATTATATAATTAGTTCAAAGCTATTGTAAGAGTACTTTTGCGAGCAAAAAAATTTATTTATTAAGGAGGATTTTTTATGTCTGACGCAGTGAAATCTATGAGTCGTAAGGATATCCTAGGCTGGATACTTACTATCGGATTACCGATTGTTTTGCTGCTGGTGCCTACTACAGAAGTATATACCCAACCAGTAAAACTCTTTTTAGCTATTACAATTTTTGCAATTTTAACCTTTGCTTTTGAAAATCTGAACCGCACAGTGGTATGTTTGGCGTTTCCAGTTTTATATATTATTTTAAAAGTCGCGCCGGCTAACATTGTATTATCACCATGGACACAGAACGTACCGTGGATGGTATTGGGCGGATTATTATTGGCAGAAGTATTAACTTATAATGGCTTTTTAAAACGTATTGCTTATAAATGTATCATTTTAACAGGCGGTTCTTTTACAGGTATTTTAGTAGGCTTGGCCTTAGCCGGCATAATTTTGAACCTGATGATTCCGGGGAAAGTGGCCATCCCCATGGCGGCGTTGGCTTTGGGGCTATGTAATGCATTGAACCTGGGAAAATCCAAAGAATCTGCTGCAATTCTGTTGGCTGCTGCTACTGGTGCTGTAGCGCCTCCAATGCTGTTTTTGTACTACCCAACCTTCTTTATGATGGTAAATGCCGGCAAAGAAGTAACTGGGGAGCTGCAGCTGGGTTGGGCTGATTATTTTATCAACAATGCGCCTGGTCTCATTTTTATCGCGCTGGTTGTCGTGGCAGCACGGTTTCTTTTTAAACCGGATCGTCCGATTAACGGGAAAGCTTATTTTGAAGCAGAGTATAAAGAATTGGGCAATATGAGCAGCAGCGAAAAGAAATCTTTGGTTATCGTATTGTTTCTGTTTATTGCGCTGCTGACAACAAACTATCATGGCATAGACGCAGGCTGGTGCTTTGCGCTGATTCCGCTGCTATGCTTTTTACCAGGTATTAATGTTGCGCCAACCAGCATTTTGCAGAAAGCAGATTTTTCATTTATCATCTTTGTGGCTTCTTGTATGGCCATTGGCTCTACAGCCGGCTCCTTAGGGATTGGACAGATTGTAGCTGATTTGGCGTTGCCGGTATTGCAGGGCAAAGACGTATCCGTTGTCATGATTGCTATTTGGCTCATTTGCTTCCTGCTGAATTTCTTGCTGACGCCATTGGCGATTATGTCGGCATTCTCTTTACCAATGGCATCCATTGCGATGGAATTAGGCATCAACCCATTGGCAGTGTACTTTGCAATGACCAACGGCTTAGACCAGATTATTCTGCCATATGAATATGCGTTGTATATGGTATACTTCTCCTTCGGTTTGATTAGCTTGAAAGACTGGATGAAATTTTTCTCGGCAAAATCCTTGATTGCCTTTGTATATTTTGTGTTGATTTTAATTCCATATTGGAGATTTGTTGGATTTATGTAAAAAGACCGTTATAAATTTATAAAAAGAAAGGCTGATGATTAGAATGAAAAAAATAAATTATGAATATATCGAGCATACGGTAGTAAAACAAAAGCAGGCAGAAGATGCTATGCTGGCAGAGTTTCATGCCGGAAATTATACCTTAGAGCAGCCGTTCGTGAAATTAAATCCGTATTTGATTGCACCGCTGACCGCCATGGTGCTGTTTTCTACTGCGGAACCTGTAGAAGCTGAAATTCGTGTGTTAGGGAAAACAAAGCCAGCTGACGTGGTGCATACCTTCCCTGCGGCAACCGAGCATATCCTGCCTATTTACGGCTTGTATGACGGGTATATCAACACAGTGGAAATTACCTTATCTGATGGCCGTAAAAACAGTGTTACTATCAAAACGCCAGCTGCGCCGGCCAAGGTAAAACGTTGTACCAAAATTATGACAACTCCTGAATATATGGGACAGGATATGATGGCCTTAACAGTGGCTATGAATGCGACGCCGACTGTATATGACTATGCCGGTGATGTGCGCTGGTATTCTCCGCAGAATTTTAACTTTGACTTAAAACGGCTGAAAAACGGACACATTTTAATCGGTTCAGATCGTTACATGGGCGCCCATTATTACACCAGCGGCGTTGTTGAAATGGCCTTTAGCGGAAAAATCTTTACCGAATATAAAATTCCTGGCGGTTATCATCATGACCAGTTTGAAATGGAGGACGGCAGCCTGTTAATTTTAACACAGGATTTAACCAGTAAGACGGTAGAAGATATGTGCGTACAGGTTGATAGGAAAAACGGCGAAATTTTGCGTACCTGGGATTATAAAGATTTTCTGCCGCAGTATCCAGTGGCCGGTTCCGGCAGTCAGGACGAAAAGGACTGGTTCCATAATAATGCTGTTTGGTATGATAAAAAGACCAATAGCCTGACTTTATCTGGCCGTCATCAGGATGCCGTTGTAAATATTGATTTTGAAAGCGGAAAATTGAATTGGATTCTTGGCGATCCGGAAGGCTGGCCGCAGGAAATGGTAGAGAAATACTTCTTTAAACCGGTGGGCGATACAGCCAATTTTGACTGGCAGTATGAACAGCACGCTTGTCTTGTTTGTCCGGACGGCGATATTATGTGCTTTGATAACGGCCACTATCGCGCAAAAAACAAAGAAAATTATATTTTGGGCAAAGATAACTTCTCTCGTGGTGTGCGGTATCATATTGACACAGAAAAAATGGAAATTGAACAGGTATGGCAGTATGGGAAAGAACGGGGCAATGAATTTTTCTCGCCGTATATCTGCAATGTAGAATATTATGCCGACGGCCACTATCTGGTACATTCGGGCGGCATTGCTTGGTTAAAAGGCGAAACGCCGGAAGGGTTGGGTTCGCAGCTGGCCCGCAAAAATCCGGACGTGGAGTTAGAGTCTATTACAGTAGAAGTGCAGGATGGGCAGGTTCTATATGAAATGCATACGCCGGCCAATTATTATCGAGCTGAAAAATTGCAGCTATACTATGAAAATGAAACAGCCGAATTGGGCAGCGGCCGCGTGATTGGTCACTTAGGCGTAACGCCCATAACCAAAATGAAAGTACGCGCAGAAGAAACAGGACAGTTGGTTCCGGAAAGTTATGCAGCAAAAGTGGAGGAAGAAGCGGATAGAATTATCTTCTATGGCCGTTTTGAAGCCGGCACAATGGTACAGGTGCTGTTGCAGGACGAACAGGGAAATCTGCGTCGGTATCCGGTAAAAACCACAACAGAAGAATTTCAGGCTATGTGCGTAGGTACATTCCAGAAAGCTGATGAAAAAGCAGTTGATAAATATATCAATAAAGAAGGATTAGCCGGTACCTATCAGATTAAAGTGTTGATTGACGGAAAAATTTATGAAACCGGCGTAGAAATTACAGTTTAAAAGTAATATAGAACAGAAGAATGTAAATAGATTGCAGGATGGTAGCAGGCGGAGCATAACACTATGGTAGACATAGCGATGCTCTGCCTGTCTGCGTCTTTGCTGCGAAGGAAGAAAGAGCGGCGAGATATCAAAATAAAAAAGTAGGACTGCAGTATGGTAGGAGGCAGACGGGAGAGCGTTCTATGCAAAAAGATATTTCAGATTGGTTGTTGTTTACCGTTTACGCCATGGATGGGAGAAATTTGCAATGGAGTCCAGAGAGGAGGATACACAAATGCTGCGGCTAAAAAAATGCTTGTGGATTTTGCTTGGTAATGGATTGATTACGCTGGGCCTAGGACAGGTGGTGCTGGCTAATGGCTTTATTGCCGGCGGCGTGACGGGGTTGAGTCTGGTTTTGCAGCACATTTTTCCTTTGGATATCGCGATATTGACAGGACTGGTGAACACATTGCTTTTTTTGGCAGGCGCATTGTTTCTGGGGAAAGAGTTCGCCTTTTCCACAGCATTGTCAGCATTGGTATTTCCATTCTTCTTACAGTTTTTCACAAAATTTTCTTTATTCCCGGAGTTAACCCAGGATTGGCTCTTAGCCTCCCTGTTAGGCGGTGTGGCCATTGGCTGCGGCATTGGGCTGGTAATTGGCAACAATGGCAGCACTGGCGGCGTAGACGTATTATCTTTATTGCTGCATAAATATTGCGGCGTACAGGTTTCCAAGGCTATGGCGGTTATTGACGTATCTATCATCCTTCTGCAATTAATCTGGCAGCAGAACACCGGCATGCTGTATGGGATATTGGTGGTGCTGTTAACGTCCTTTATGCTGAATCAAACCTTGGCCTATGGGGATGTAAAGGTGCAGGCGCTGATTATCAGCAAGCAGCACGAGCAAATCCGCCAGGCCATTTTGCAGCAGTGCGACAGTGGAGTGACCTTACTCACAGCAGAGTCCGGCTATGAGCGAATGCCGCAGCAGGTACTGTTGACGGTGATACCTTATAAAAATTTGGTGCTGGTGAAGCAAGTGATTAAAGATGTAGACGCCAATGCTTTTGTGATTATTTCTACAGTACGTGAAGTAAATGGTCGTGGCTATAGTATGGCGCGGTAACAGACAGGATCCCGCTCTTTCATACGGAAAAGCAGGCCGGCAAAATGTAATAAAACTGGTAATACTTCATTGCACGAACAATTGTGGTGTGATAAGATGAAAACAGAGACAAACGGTTTTTTACTTAGGCACCTGTCGGCGTTGTCATTCATATGCTGTAACAGACAGTGAGGTGAGTACAGCATGACATGTCGTGCCATTTATACCGTGCGGAATATTAATCCGGCAGAGCAGCGGCTGATTCGGGACAATATGCTGGAGCTGAAGCAGCGCATCTTTTTACAGCAGCTGCAGGACGGGTTTCCCACCTTTCGCCACTATGGCTTGGATTTGGGCGATGGAACGGTGGTGCATTTTCGCGGCAAATTGCAGTATATTCACGCCAATGCCTGGATCCAGCGCACAAGCTGCGCCGAGTTTTGTCAGGGCGGCGTGATTTGTCCAGCCTGCGAGGTGCGGTTTGCCTTTCCACCGGAGGAGGTTGCCCGGCGAGCGCTGAGCCAGGTGGGCTGCAACTTTGGCGGTTATAATTTTCTCTGCAATAATTGTGAACATTTTGTAAATTGGTGCGCCTGCGGACGGCGTATTTCCCGGCAGGTGATGATGCGGGAAGTTTTTGGGGAGGATTTCAGAGATTGAGGATTTTATTTGTAGGAGATATTACAGGCAAAGCCGGGCTGGAAAAAGCCCGGCAGGAGCTTGGCCGGTTGCGGCGGCAGCAGCAGATTGATCTGGTTATCGTAAACGGAGAAAATGCAGCGGAGCGCAACGGCATCACAGAAAAACAATTTGGCGAGTTGCGGTTTGCCGGTGCCGATGTGGTCACTATGGGCAATCACACTTGGGCCAACAGCGAAATTTATCAGTTTATCGACAGGGAAGAGGCCCTTGTTCGTCCTTATAATTATCCAGCCGGCACGCCGGGGCGGGGCTATACGCTGGTGGACTTGGGGCGCAATCAGGTGGCGGTGATCAATTTGCTGGGCAATGTGTATGTCAGCACACTGCCTTCGCCTTTCACCATGATCGACGCCTTGCTGGACGATTTGCAGCGGCAGGGCGTGCGCCATATTATCATTGATTTTCACGGAGAAGCCACGTCGGAGAAGATAGCCTTCGCCCGCTATGTAGATGGACGGGTTAGTGCCGTATTGGGCACCCATACCCATGTGCAGACTGCCGATGCCTGCATATTGCCCAAAGGCGCTGCATATATTAGTGATGTGGGCATGACTGGGGCCATAGATTCGGTGTTGGGCGTAAAAACCGAATTGGCGGTACAGCAATTTATAACCCAAATTCCGGTGCGGTTCCAGCACGCGGAGGGGGCGGCACAGCTCTGCGCAGTTGTGGTAGAACTGGACGATAAAACAGGAAAAGCAAAAGATATTACGGGGTTGCGGGTTTAAAGCTGAAATAAGAAAAAGCTAAAAATTTCCATAAAATTTTGTTCTGAAAAAAGGAATATCTTGGGAACTGTTGAATATAATAATAGTATTCAAAATATTACCATTTTTAAATTTTTCAGGAGGTAAAATCTTATGGAAGTATTAAAAGTTTCAGCAAAGTCAAATCCAAATTCTGTGGCAGGCGCACTGGCC
>CABQBF010000121.1 GCA_902462325.1 uncultured Peptococcaceae bacterium | reverse complement strand
TGTACAGAAATCTATAATTTTTCGTCTCTCTCGCAGCGATTGGATGTGGAATTGGTGGCAGATATCAAAATCTATATAGCGACCCATAAGCCTGTCTATGTCCCGCAGCACCCATTGTTGATGCCTTTGCAGATTGGTACAGCGCTGCATGAGCCGCTGCCGGACATGCTGCACGATCACACTGGCGTCCATATTTCAGACAAAAATTCCCGCTATTGTGAGCTGACCGGCCAATACTGGGTGTGGAAAAACCAACAGGCCGATTATGTAGGCTTTTACCATTATCGCCGCTATTTCACCTTTCAGCAGCAGCGGCGGCCCTATTGCATCTATGATTTTCCCGATGAAGCGACGCTGGAGCGCATGGGCTATGGGCCAGAGCAGATGGAGCAGGTTATCAGCCGGTACGATATCGTAGCGCCAAAGGCAGAGAACATGTACGAGACAGCCTGGGACAATTACCGGCGAGCGCCCTATCATTTTATCGAAGATTTGCAGCTGGCGGCCCAGCTGGTGCAGCAGAATCATCCGGACTACCGGCAGGCAACGCAGCAATATTTGAACGGGACAGCGCTTTATCTGAAAAATATGTACATCATGCGGAGCGAGCTGTTTCAGCAATATTGCAGCTGGCTGTTTCCCTTATTGGAGCAGTTTGACCGGCAAAATCATTGGCCGAAGTATCAGAACCATCGGGCAGCCCTGCGGGTAGACGGCTATCTGGCCGAGCGGCTCTTTGGCATTTGGTATACCCACCTGAAGCAGCAAGGACAGGTGCGCAGCTGCGAGCTGCCCCGCATTCACTTTGCCAATTTGGACGGCGGCAAAGGCACCCTAAAAGCCATGAAGCTGGTGAATGCCCTATTGCCGCCGGGAACCAGACGGCGCAGTGTAGTAAGCCGGAGCGCAAGGCGTGTGCTGCAAGCGAGGGCCAATCATAAGCTGCGGGCTACTTGACAAAAAGAAGGAGTATTGGAATGGAGCTATTTCCTATCACCCTGCCAAAATCCAATATTTGTACAGAAACAGAGCTGTATTACCGTGCCAGCCAGCCGGTGCAGTATGAGGAGCAAGCGGGACAGTTTACGCTCAAACGAAAAACGGTGCTGACCTTGGATACCTATTTTAATTGCTTCTCGTATCAAAAATATTTGCAATATACCAGCGCCCAAGTGCTGGAAGTGCATCTGCAATTGCAGGGCCAGTTTCAGATTCGTTTGCTGAAGGCCCAATTGGAAGGGAAGAACGTGCGGCGTGCGGTGCTGCTGACCCAGCAGGTGCAGCAGGAGCGATTGATGGATACGGTGCTATTGTACGATTTTAGTCGGGAAAGCGGCAACGGCTTTCTTTATCTGGAGCTGACAGCCCTATCCAAGCAGGCTGTGTTTGGCGGCGGCTTCTATGCCAGTCCCATTGCAGAGGAGCGACTGCAGCCTGCCAAAATCGCAGCGGTTATCTGTACCTATCAACGGGAGGCCTATGTGCAGCGCAATTTGCACCATCTGGCGCAGACCATTTTTGCCGCGCCGGAGCAGGAAGCAGCGCAGCATTTAGAGGTGTTTGTTGTCGATAACGGCAAGACCTTGCAGCGGGAAGAAATTGAAACGTCCCATGTACGGCTGTTTCCCAATAAAAATTGCGGCGGCAGCGGCGGATTTACCCGCGGCATCATCGAAGCCCTGCGGCGTAAAGCAGAATTCAGTCATGTGCTGTTGATGGACGATGATATCTTATTGGAGAGCAACGTGCTAATAAAAACCATCCGTTTTCTGCAAATCTTGCGGCCGGAGCATCAGGACTTAGCCATCGGCGGCAGTATGCTGCGGCTGGATCAGATGAACGTGCAGCATGAAGCAGGCGGGAAGTGGACGGGATATAAGGTAAAGACAAGTCGAGCCAATATAGATTTACGTCAAGTAAAAAATGTGCTGCAGAATGAGCAGTTTGAGCAAAATGATTTTTGTGGCTGGTGGTATTTGTTAATTCCTTTGTCACTGATAGATGAAAGCAATTTGCCCATGCCTTATTTTATTAAGAACGATGATATTGAATATGGCTTGCGTGTTACAAAGAAGCTGGACTTCTTAAATGGGATCGGTGTATGGCATGAACCCTTTGAGAAAAAATTAGCCTTACCGTTGGAGTACTATTATATGCGTAATATTTTAATCACCAATATGGTACATGAGGAATCGGTTTGGAACAGTATCTATATGTTAATACGGCGCGTGGGAAAATGCCTGGTGAGGCGGAACTATTCGGCAGCAAAAATTCCCTTACAGGCAGTAAATGATGCTCTAGCAGGATTTGACGATTTTTTACAGGTGCGATCCGATTTATTCCACAAAGAGTTGACTGTAATATGCAAGGAATATGATTTGAATAAAAAAGAAAAAGTTGGATTTATAAAAACAGGCGTGATATTGCTCTGGTATTGTATAAAATTGTTTTTAAAATATCCGAGCGTGAAAACGGAGTATCAAGCCAGATATCGTGAAGCGTGCAGCAATGAAAACTGGTGCAGATTATTGGAGATTCATGAAAACTATGAAATTACTCAATTTATATAAACAGTATCAATTTGTTTTTACCGAACTGGTAAAGCGGGATTTCAAAAAGAAATATAAGCGCAGTTTTTTAGGCGTGCTGTGGAGTATGCTGGCTCCGTTGTTTACTTTGCTGGTACTGAATTTTGTGTTCGGACATTTTTTTGGCCGTACGCAGGAATATTATACCATCTATCTGTTTTCTGGCTGGTTAATTTTTCAGTATTACAACGAAGCCACCAATGGCGCTATGAATGCGCTGATGGCAAATGCCAATATTTTTTCCAAGGTGAAGGTGCCGAAGTATTTATTTCTGTTTTCCCGGATCACCTCCAGCAGCATCAATTTCTTTTTGACATTGGTCGTTTATTTTATTTTTGTGCTGGCTTATCGTATTCCGATTACGTGGAAGTTTATTACCCTGCTTTTTCCGATCGTGTGCATGTTTCTATTGATTTTAGGAGTTGGATTGATTTTATCGGCCTTGTTTGTGTTCTTTCGGGATGTGCAGTATTTGTACGGTGTGTTCACTACGGCCCTAATGTATGCCACGCCCATTTTCTATACTACCGACATTATGGGAGATAAGGCATGGATTTTTTATATTAATCCGTTATACTACTATGTTACCTATTTCCGTAGCGTGGTCATTGACAGTGTGATTCCTTCGCTGGCCTTTCATGGCGTGATGTTGGGCGTTTCATTGTTTCTATTTGGAATCGGCTGCTGGATGTACAAAAAATATAATTATAAATTCCTGTATTACGTATAAGAGGAGGAAAAGCGATGATTGATGTGGACAATGTCTCTGTACGTTATATGATGGGAGACTTTAAGGATATTGGCCTGAAAGAGTATCTGATTCGTAAAGCCAAGGGCCAGATGGTTACAAAAGAATTTTGGGCTTTGCGGGACGTCAGCTTTCATGTAGAAAAGGGAACGCTGCTGGGTATTATCGGCTCCAATGGTTCTGGAAAATCCACTATTCTAAAGGTGCTGGCTGGCATTATGCCGCCTACCAAAGGCAACATAGCTGCTCATGGTTCTATTGCAGCATTATTGGAGCTTGGCGCTGGCTTTGATGGGGATTTAACGGTAAGAGAAAATATTTATCTGCGCGGCGCTATGTTGGGTTATACACGAGAATTTGTAAATGAAGAATATGCCCATATTATCGAATTTTCAGAGCTGCAGGAATTTGAAGATGTGGCTTATAAAAAGCTGTCCAGCGGAATGAAAAGCAAGCTGGCCTTTTCTTTGGCAAGCCGAGTGAATCCAGACATTTTAGTGCTGGATGAAGTGCTGTCAGTTGGTGATATCGGCTTTCGTAAAAAAAGTGAAAATCGTATGCGGGAGATGATGAGCGGCGGCACCACAACAATCTTGGTATCCCATTCTATGGGGCAGATTCGGGAAATGTGTACCCGAGTAGTTTGGTTGGAAAAAGGCGAGATGCGCGGCATTGGCGATACGAAGCGGATGTGTGATGAATATGAGAAATATATGAAAAAGTGAGGTCCAAGAGAAGGTGTGGGTAAGATATCAATTATAATTCCTGTATATAATGTTGAAAACTATATAGACATCTGTATATCTTCAATTTTGGCTCAGACATATCAGAATTTAGAAATTCTATTAATAGATGACGGTTCGACAGATGATAGCGGGTTGCTTTGTGATAAATATGGGCAGCAAGATCGTAGAATCAGGGTTTTTCATAAGAAAAACGGCGGTGTGAGCAGTGCAAGAAATTTGGGAATCGAAAAGGCTACGGGAACATATATTTCTTTTGTTGATCCGGACGATTGGATTGAACCAGATATGTATGCAGTAATAAAAGAGCAATTTGATAGAACCGATGCAGATGTTGTTTTTTGTGGCTATTGGGAAGATTATCCACAGAGCCTTAATTTAAGCTCTATCTTACATATGCCTGACAAACAGGGCGGTGTCAATGGACAGGCAGCTCTGTATCAGTGCTTAATCGGTATGGGCTATGGATATTTTACTTCTGTTTGGAATAAAGTCTTTAAGGCAGATTTTATAAAGAAAAGTCAAATTTTTTTTGAGAATTTCGCAATAGGGGAAGATGAAGTTTGGCTGGCTAAAATTTTACCAAAGGCAAAAAATGTACAGTTGATGAACAAACCTTTTTACCATTGGCTGCAAAGAGAAACAAGCGTGTTGCACAGTGGTAATAATTATGATAAATGGGGCTCTGCCTTGAAGTCGAAAATTGCAGTCCTCAAAGCTGTTCGCTTTGATAAAACATTATATTTATTGTCAGAAGCAAAAGTGTACAATGATGTTTTTGATATTGTGTGGCAAGCATACATTGCGGAGGACAGGGAAATTTCAAAAGATTTTATGAAAAAATTAAAGCCGTATGAAAAAGCTTTTTATATGAATAAGCATTTTTCTAAAGCGAAAAGGATAAAGTTTTTTACAATCAAAAAAATGATTGCGGTGAAAATAAATCCCAAGATAGTAGCAAGATTTGCAAGCTTAACTAGTTATAAGCTAAAAGAAAAGTGGAAAGGATAAAATTATAATTTATATGATTAGAAAAGATTATACAATTATGTGATATGTACTAAGAAACACATGAAAAAGGAAATATTTTCCGAATGAAATGTATGGAAATTGAAAGCGTAAATAATTGTAGTGATTATGCTGAAAAGTAAATCTGGCAAGGAGAAGTTATCTATGGGCAGAAATTTAATTAAAAAAGCTTTTGAAGATGAAAAAAATTGTATAGTTTTTTCTGCAGATGCGGCGTATATACCTTTAACCTCTGTTGCAATTCAGTCTATTATTGAAACATCAAATTCTTCTAATAAGTATGATTTAATAGTTATTCATTGCGGAATAAGTAATACATTGCAAAAAACTATAATGAAAATGGCAGATGATTATGAATATATATCAATTAGATTTTATGATATAAGTGATATTTTTCGTGAAAGAAAATTTTATACTGCTAACCGTAAGTCTTTTTCGGATTCGGCTTATTATAGATTAGCAATACCATATATTCTTGAAGATAGTTATTCTAAAGCTGTTTATCTAGATGGAGATATGATAATACAAGATGATCTATATAATATTTTTTCTAATGATGTTGGAAATAATTTAATTGGTGCTATTAAAGATTATTGGGGAATTTGCAATTGTTATATTCCTGGAGATCCGAGAAGAAAATATAGAGAAAGTATAGGGCTTACAGATATTGATTCATATATTATAAGTTCTACGCTTTTATTTAATTTAAAGTTATTTAAAGAGACATATTCATTGGAGTATGTTTTGGATTTATCTAGCGGTTATAATTGGATGCAACATGACCAAGATGTAATAAATATTCTCTGTAAAGATTCTATACATTATCTAAGTCCTATCTGGGGATTTATGACAGATTATGGGAATAATCATTATTTACCTATGCATTTACAGGATGAATTAGCAGTTGTGGAAAATCCAATTATTTTTCACTATGGCGGTCGCAGGAAACCAACAACAAGTGCTTATGTAGATAATGATATTGCTTTTTGGAGAGTGGCCCAAAATACTCCTTATTTTACTTTTTTGATGAATGGGATAAAATCTTTAGAATATCGAACTTACGTTGCTAAATTGCTTTTTCCAGAAAAAATTAAAAGCTTTAATACGGATAAGGGAAAAATGAGATATTGTGATGGAATATCTCTTGGAGAGATATCTTCTGGACATACAAGATATAGAAATATATCTATTAAAAATAATTGTTTGCATTTAGAAGGCATGGTTGCTTTTTTTGGTATAGATTTTGATTCAGAAATAGAAATCGAATTTGAAATTAATAAGATAAGATATTTGGCGAAACGTCATTATAGAGATGATGGTTATTTTCACAAACAGAAAATTACAACTTATCGAGCGGAATCTTTTATTTTCGATTTTGAATTAAATAGGGAAATTGCAAGTTATTATGAGATTGCACTGATTGCAATTCTTAATGGTGACGAGTATTTAAAGTTGAATTTATCGTTTGATAAGTTCTCTACAATTAATGGAATATTAAAGAATTCTTATTACTCACGTAATAATTGGATTATTACAACGAACAATAAAATTTTAAAAGTGAGATATGCGAAAAACATTGAAATTCTTCGATGCGAGAGGAAGCTACAGAAAGAATTAAAAAATAAATCGGGGATTGCCGAAAAAAAAGCTGCAAATGTGCGTAAAGTATATAATATATTTAAACAGTTTAAGAAAAAACCTATTTGGTTAGTATCCGACCGATTAAATAAAGCTGACGAAAATGGAGAGGCTTTTTTTATTTTCTTAAATAAAGAGAGAAAAAAAGAAATAGCTTCTTATTTTATAATTAACAAGGATTCTCCTGATTATAATCGACTGAAAAAAATTGGTAAAGTAGTTCCGGCATATTCTTACAGACATAAGTTCCTACATTTGCTAGCTGATATTCTTATTTCTTCGCAAACAGATAATGTATGGAGAAATCCATTTAGAGATTATAGTAATGCGTATAGAGATATCTTGTATGATAAGCCTTTTATCTTTTTGCAGCATGGTATTATTTCAAATGATTTGAGCAGATGGTTTTCAAGGAAAGAGCAAAATTTAACTGGATTTGTTACTTCAACACAAAAAGAGTACAACTCTATTATAACTGGTAAATATAATTATAGTTCAGATGAGGTGTGGCTTACGGGATTACCACGATTCGACTTATTACAAAATAATCCTAAAAAAGTTATCACAATATTACCAACGTGGAGATTGTATTTGACAACTGGACAAAATCATGAAACGGGAATATGGAATCTTAAGAATGGTTTTATTGATTCGGAATATGTAATTTTTTATAGAAATTTAATGAATCACGAAAGGTTAAATAAGGAATGCGTTCGTTTAGGATATACACTTCAATTCAAACTTCATCCTGCATTTAGTTCTTACGAAAAGGAGTTTAAGTTTAATGAAAAAATACAAATTGTTCCAAATAATAAATCGTACAGACAGATATATTCTGAAAGTGAATTGATTATTACAGACTATTCGTCAGCAATTTATGATTTTATTTATTTAAGGAAACCCATAATTTATACTCAGTTTGATTATGAAACATTTTTTTCTGGACAACATAGTTATGATAAAGGCGATATGGATTACAAAAAAGATGGTTTTGGTGAAGTAGAATATACCCTTGAGGATACTGTTAATAGAATTATTGAATATATGGAAAATGGTTGTCAGTTAAAAGATAAATATCGTGAGCGAATTGATAATTTTTTTGCGTATAATGATAGAAATAATTGTCAGCGTGTATATGAGGAAATATTAAAATTAGGAGATTCGTTATGCAAAAAATAACAAAAGCAATCATTCCAGCGGCGGGGTTCGGCACTCGCTTTTTGCCAGCTACCAAATCGCAGCCCAAGGAGATGCTGCCGGTGGTGGACAAGCCCAC
>CABQBF010000120.1 GCA_902462325.1 uncultured Peptococcaceae bacterium | reverse complement strand
CCTAGGCTTGGCGAGAAATAAAATCCTGACTTCATTATAACGGAATTTTTTGTAAACTGCAAGAAAATTCGTTCGACATATTTCTACCCTGCATTTCCTATTACGATTGCCTAATAAATATTAAATAGGCAGAGACTCTCATCCAAGGGTCTCTGTTTTTTGTGTTTTTGGGTGTATAGATGTATTGAAGGAGACACTTTGCGCGTTACTAAGTAGGTAAAAATAGTCCGAAGATTGACAAAAACGGGCAGGGTAAAGTGAAATTACGGTATCCCTATTGGTTGAGAAGAAAACTGGCATTTTGGCTGTATTGTCCGCCCCCCTATTAGAGCTACCAATACAGAAAACACTGAAAAAGACAAAAAATTGGAGCAGAACATGTTTGCTCCAAACTGCGGACACCTGTCCGAACCAGCTCATTATAGAAAAACGATGAAGGGACGAATCGCCTCCCAATCTGCTATGACTAACGCTTATGATAAACCGCTGCATAACAATTCGTCACACAACATCGTAAAAGACAACTCGGCGATTCACCGACTCCTGATAAAGCAAAGCATGGTACAAAGCTAACGGTATAACAAATCGTTCCCCCATCGCAGCAGCGCTATAAAACGGCAGCAAAAATCAAATGATAATTCTGCTTTCTTTCTGGCTGTTTTATGCTATAATAGAAAACAAACATTCTTTCTTTTGCAACAGCGCAGGTAAAATCTTGGTGTCGCTGGCGGTGTGTGTGAGATAGAGAAGGAGCAGCATGGCTATGATTATATTGGGTATCGACCCCGGTACGGCTACCACCGGCTTTGGCATTATCCGGGTGGTGGGCAATTCGATTAAGCCGGTGGATTACGGGATTATCAGTACGCCGCCCGGTGTTCCGATGGAGCAGCGGCTGGTGATGATTTACGAGCAGATGAACCAGATTATCGAGAAATGGCAGCCGGAGCAGGTGGCCATTGAAGAATTATTCTTTAATAAAAATATAACGACCGGTATCACAGTGGGGCAGGCCAGAGGGGTATTGCTGCTGTCCTGTGCGCAAAAGGGACTGGCTGTCAGCGAATATACGCCGCTGGAGGTCAAGCAGGCGTTGGTGGGCAATGGCCGGGCTGAGAAAAAACAGGTGCAGTTTATGGTCAAAACCTTTTTGGGCCTGCGGGAAGTGCCCAAGCCAGACGACGCGGCAGACGCGCTGGCCATTGCCATTTGCCATACCCATTATTATCAGACGAAAATGAGGAGTAGAACGCGATGATTAGTTATTTGAAGGGAACTGTCATGCATAAAACGGCAAGCAGTGTCATGGTGTTATGCGGCGCGGTAGGCTATGAGGTGCAGGTGCCGTCCAGCCGCCTGCTGCGTTATGCCCAGCAGCAGCCCTGTGAATTTTATATCTATTATCAGCAGCGGGAGGACGCTGTGCAGTTGTTCGGGTTTGAAAGCTGGGCGGAGCGGGAGTTTTTTATGACGCTGCTTAATGTGTCCGGTATTGGGCCGAAAGGGGCGCTGGCCATGATTGGGCAGAGTACGCTGTCCGGTCTGTATCAGGCCATTGCCGGTGAAAACGTGGAATTTTTAACCAAAGTGCCTGGCATTGGCAAAAAAACGGCGCAGCGGTTGGTGCTGGAATTAAAAGATAAATTGCCGGAGTCTGCGTTAGAAGAATTTGCCGCCGCCGGTATAGAGCTGCCGGAGGTAACAACGGCGCCGTTATTGAAAGATGATATTTCCGAGGTATTGCTTTCTTTGGGCTATCATGAAAGTGAAATTCGCAAGATTTATCCCGAACTGAAAAAACTGCAGGGGCAGGATGAACAGACCATCATCAAAAAAGCGCTGCAACTGCTGGCGCGGATTTAGGAGGCTGCTATGGATTTTGAAGATGAACGCCTGATTACGCCCCATGCCATGTTGGACGACAATGCAGAGGGCAACAAGGTACGGCCCAAACGGCTGGAGGATTACATTGGGCAGAGCAAGGTAAAAGAAAATCTGACCATTTATGTGGAAGCGGCCAAAGCCCGCGGCGAAGCGTTGGACCATGTGCTGCTGTACGGGCCGCCCGGTTTGGGGAAAACCACGTTGGCCAATATCATTGCCAACGAATTGAATGTGCAAATTAAGATTACGTCGGGGCCGGCCATTGAACGGGCCGGTGATTTGGCCGCTATTTTGACCAATCTGGAGCCCCATGATGTGCTGTTCATTGATGAAATTCACCGCATTAACCGTACTGTGGAGGAAGTGCTGTATCCGGCCATTGAAGACTTTGCCCTGGATATTATGATTGGCAAAGGGCCCAGCGCCCGCTCTCTGCGCATCGATTTGCCGCCTTTTACGCTGATTGGCGCCACCACCAAGGCAGGCATGCTGACCGGCCCGCTGCGAGATCGCTTTGGCGTTATCGAGCGCTTGGAATTTTATACGGTAGAGGAATTGCAGCAAATTGTAACCCGCAGCGCCGACATCCTGGCCATGCCCATTGAAGAAGCCGGCGCTTTGGAGATTGCCCGCCGTTCCCGGGGAACGCCGCGGGTGGCCAATCGCTTGCTGCGCCGTGTGCGGGACTTTGCCCAGGTGAAGGGCGATGGCCTGATTACGAAAAAAATTGCCGATTTGGCGCTCAATCAGTTGGAAATTGATGCCGAAGGGCTGGATAAAATCGACCATCGCGTGTTAAAGACCATTATTCGCAATTTTAACGGCGGGCCGGTAGGGCTGGAAACCTTGGCGGCTACCATCAACGAGGACAGCGGCACCATTGAAGATGTGTGCGAGCCTTATTTGCTGCAAAAGGGATTTTTGAGCCGCACGCCGCGGGGCCGTGTTTGCACGGCGCTGGCCTATGAGCATTTAGGCATTCCGCTGCAACCGTCGTCGGCGGTGGCCGAAACCTTATGGGGGGACGATGTATGAACGGAACTGAATTAGGCAAACTGCTGATTGTGCTGGGCTTAGGCGCTATCCTGCTGGGCTTGGTAATTATGGCTTTGAGTAAATTCATCAGCCTAGGTCATTTGCCTGGCGATATTTTTATTAAAGGCGAACATGGCAGCTTTTATTTCCCCATTGTCAGTTGTATCGTGTTGAGCGTGGTGCTGATCGTGATTCTAAATCTCTTTCACCGCTAGAAAGTGATTGTTTTCGAAAATCGTATCGAAAGCGTTACATCCCCAGAACTCCCGCAGCCAGCGTAAAGGCCCGCGGGAGTTTTCGTATAGTAGCCCTTTGATTTCCGGCAGCAAAACCAATGGAGGTAATAAATCGTTATGCAACAACAAGGGGGCGGCGATTCACCGACTCCTTATAAAGCAACGCGCGATACAAAACCAATGGTATAACAAATCGTTATGCTATTGCAGCAGCCTTCCGTCATGTTGAGCAAAAGGGAAACATCTTCCAGAAAATAAAAACGGAAAGAAACGTCTTCAACTTAAAAGTCTAACAACCAATCTACCGGATAGATAGGGTGCGTTTTGCCATTCTATGGGTTTGACAACCCCGCTGCCGTTGCTCAACTTTACTGGCTTAGCGGCCAGCGGGATGCTTTCAGCGCATTCGCACAGAGAAATGTGCTTCAAATGTGCTTCAAACGCGCTAGCGGCAGCTGTCCCTACAGTGTATCTGCCGGATAGAATACAGAAGAAAACAGGGCACTCTCTGCCCTTCTATGGGTGTAAAATTTCCCCGCTACCTTTGCCCAAATTCCGACTTTAGATGGAGAAATCTTTGTCTGTCTGCAAAGCTGGACGCAGTCCAAAGCGATGCAGACAGACAAAGATTTCTCCAGATAACGGAGGGATAGGGCAAAGAGTAGCAAAAAAATAAAACCGAAGTGTAACAAAAAATTCCATAGTGTAACAAAAAATTCCATAGTATTTTCCTTGGAATAAATCATTTTGATGGAACTATTTGTAGAAAACTGGTGTCTAAAGGGATATGGGAAAGTATTACCGGTTTGCATTTGTGGTAGTTTCCGCTATAATAGAACAGTGAGAATTTTTGCACGATAGCAGACATCTCAAACAACAGAAGAAGGAAGGAATGACATCATGAAGAAGGTAGCAGGGGCAGTGTGTACAGCGCTGTTGGCTTTGGGCTTATCTGCAACGCCCGCTTTGGCCGCTGATGTAACGGTCACATTGCCCACATTTCCGGTTACGTTGAATGGTGTAACCATGGAGCAGAGTAAAAGCCAGTACCCAATGCTGGTATACAAGGATATTACATATGTGCCGATGACTTGGGCCGATACCCGTCTGTTAGGGCTGGAGTCCAACTGGACGCAGCAGGCAGGCTTGACAATCGCCAAAGCGGCTACGGTGCAGGATCAAAAAACCGCTCAGAACGCTTATAAACCTTACACCACCAGTACAGCCAACGCCCAAAGCTACAAAGCGGTAACAGCCAGCGGCAAGATTACCGTAAATGGCAAGGCCATTACCAACAGCAGCGAGGAGTATCCGTTGCTGGTATTTCGGGATATCACCTATTTTCCGCTGACTTGGCGGTTTGCGGTGAACGAATTTGGCTGGCAATACAGTTTTGACCAGAAAAACGGTTTGGTGATTACGCCGAAAGCTACAGCGTCCAGCGGTACCGTGAATACTAGCGGCGAGATTGTCGGGCAGAAAGTGGTTGTAAATGCCAGCAATGTAAATCTGCGCGCAGATGCAGGTACGTCCAGTTCGACGGTAGGAACGGCGCAAAAAGGCGATGAATTTCTGGTATTGGGCACCAAAACGGTAGACGGCAAGCTGTGGTATCAGGTGATGTCTGTTTCCGGCGGCAGCCAGGTATGGGTTGCCGGTTGGCTGACTGAAAAAAGCGGCAGCTCGGTGAGTAGCAGCAGCGGAAGCAATCCGTCCACTTCAAATAATACCGGCAGCAATACCGGCAGCACCAACCAGAATCCTACAACGAGCAGTATGGTTGGGAAAACCGTTACGGTGACCGGCAGCACAGTCAACCTGCGGGCCAATGCCAGCACGACGGCGGCCGTTATCGCCCAGGCCAACCAAGGCGATACTTTCACTGTGCAGGCAGAAAAAACAGTCAGCGGCGATACTTGGTATCAGGTGACTGCGCCCAGCGGCGTTAAAGTGTGGATTGCCAGCTGGCTGACCAAGGAAACGACCAACAGCTCCGGCAATACGACCACCAATACAACCGTTACAGAAAATTATGATATGGTGGGCAAAAAAGTGATGGTAAATACCGCAGGCGTAAATTTGCGGACAGAACCGGGCACCAGCGCGCCCATTGCAGGCACCACAAGCAAAGGAACCGTATATACAGTTTTGACGTTAAAAACGGTGAACGGACAAGTCTGGTATCAGGTGCAGGCCGCCAATGGCAGTAAGGTATGGATTGCCAGTTGGCTGACCGAAAAAGCCAGCACCAGCAGCACCACAACCAGCACCGCCGGACAAACCCGGCTAACGTTGCAGTCGGTGCAGGAACAGGGCAATAAAACGATTATCACCCTAAAACACGGACAGGGCAATGCCTATAGCACCACCTCGGCTACCGCCACCAGCTTGGTGCTGCAACTGGGCAATGTTTATCTGAATACGACGGATACCATCAATAACAGCTATTCCAATGGGCCGTTGCAGCATTTGCAGGTGCAGGATGCCAGCGGCGGCTTAAAGGTAACATTGACCTTGCAGAAGGGCGCCTATTGTACGGTGAAAGAAAGCGGCGATAATCTGGTGATTACGGCCTATAATCAGCATGCAGCCGGCGAACAGGGTCTGGCTGGCAAGGTGGTTGTCATTGACCCGGGACATGGCGGCAGCGACCCAGGTGCAATCGGGAAGGTGCTGGGTGTTACCGACGCCAATGTGGGCTTAACGGTAGGCCAGAAGCTGCGCGATTTGCTGGAGGCACAGGGCGCTACCGTGATTATGACGCGGGATACCGACGTGCGTGTAGGCTTAAATGACCGTCCTGCTATGGCCAATGCGGCAGAGGCCGATCTATTTGTCAGCATTCACGCCAATTCCTCCACCAAAACGGAGCCCAGCGGCATTCAGGTATATTATTATGCGCCGTCAACCAATGCCAATCTGTACGCCCAAAGTTATATCCGCAAGGATTTGGCCTCCAAGGTCAGCAGTGGATTGCAGGCAACCACCGGCACCAATTCGGTGGTGATGACATCCAATCTGGCAGTTTTGCGGGAAAACGACCGGCCGTGCATCTTGGTGGAAACCGGATTTTTAAGCAATGAGGCAGAGGAAGCGCTTCTGGCCACCGACGCATACCGGCAGAAATTGGCCAACGGCATTTACCAGGGAATTTTGAATTATCTCAATCAATATTAAAAATAGGAACATGGAGCCGCTGCAGCAAGGAGCAAACAAGCCTTGCTGCGGCGGCTCTTTTTTTGCAGCTTGGGAAGACGGCAGCACAGTTGATGTTACGGTTGATGTTTTTGGATAGCGCGGTACAGGATTGCGACAGACACGGACCGTGTAGTAAAAACTAGCAAATTTTTTTGTCTGTTGTAGAAGAATGTCCCAATTTGTAGTGGAAGATTACAACTTTCTTGAATAAAGTAGATGTTTCATGCAGCTTTTTCAAAATAAACAATTTCCCCCATATAATAGAAGAATATTGGCGATTTTTTATTATATAGGAGTGAAATTTATGAACGGAGAACGGTTAAGCGAATTGCGGAAAGACAAAGGGTATACGCAGCAACAACTGGCAGAGCTATTATCGGTCAGTAAATATACAATTTCTTCTTACGAAAATGAAAAAACCTCTCCCGATGACCGCAGCCTGATTTTCATAGCGAAATTGTTCAATATATCGTTAGATTATTTAATGGGCTTGATCGATACGCCGGTTTCTTACAATCGTGAACATAATTGCTTGCAACTGCCGTCAGGGTTCACCGATTTGCAGCTTGACCAAATTCAGGAATATATCGAGTTTTTGGAATTCCGCAACAAGCGCCAGTCCTAAAACAAAAAAGTTGATAGCAAAAGAGAAAGTTGATAGCAAAAGAGATAGAACTTTTTACAAAAAATACTGCCGGTATGACTTGTAACCGGTTTGCAGACAGTGTAAAATAAAGATACTTTGAATCTATATGAAATTTTTAATGGATGGTGGAAAACATGAGTCATGATGTAATTTTTGTTACAGGACATAAAAATCCTGATACCGATTCAATCTGTTCTGCAATCGGTTATGCGGCCTTAAAAGGGGAAGGGTATGCCGCAGGACGGGCCGGTGAACTCAATCCGGAAACCCAGTTTGTATTGGAACATTTTGGTTTGCCTGCACCGGAATTGCTGCAGGATGTGGCCGGCAGTCAAATCATTCTGGTGGACCATAACGAAGCCGGACAGGCGATAGACGGCATTGCCGACGCTAAAATTGTAGAAATTTTGGACCATCATAAAATTGGCGGTCTGCAGACATCAGAGCCGATTTTGTTCTGCAATTTGCCGGTAGGCTGCACCGCTACCATTGTGTATCAGTTCTATCTGCAGAGCGGGAAAAAACCGGAAGCAGCCGTAGCAGGCGCTTTGTGCTCTGCAATTTTATCCGACACGCTGGCGTTTCGTTCGCCAACCTGCACCGAGTTGGACAAAGCAGCTGCCGCTGCATTGGCGGAAATTGCCGGCATTGCCGACATAGAAGCCTATGCCAAGGATATGTTTGTAGCAGGCAGCAATTTAGGCTCCAAAACCGAAAAGGAAATTCTGTATCTGGATTTCAAAAAATTCACTTCCGGCAACACCACCTTTGGCGTGGGACAGGTAACTTCTATGAGTGCGGAAGAATTGCAGGCATTGAAACCGCGCATGGCAGCCTATATGCAGGAAAGCTTTGCAGAACATGGCGCCGACATGCTGTTTTTGATGCTGACCGACATTATGGACGAATCTACCGAGCTGATTTATTGCGGTGCTGGCGCTGAAGCGGCTGTGCAGGCAGCATTTCAGTCCGATGCGGCAGACAGAACCTATCTGAAAGGCGTCATGTCCCGCAAAAAACAGATTGTACCACAGTTGACCGAAGCGCTGAAATAGAGCTTGGCTTTTTTCGGCAAAAAAATTATAAAAAACAGTTGCATTTATAAATCAAAGCTGTTATAATAAATTTCGTGGTTTTCGCTGGGGTATCGCCAAGCGGTAAGGCAACGGACTCTGACTCCGTTATCCC
>CABQBF010000119.1 GCA_902462325.1 uncultured Peptococcaceae bacterium | reverse complement strand
TTTCTTTGTATTTTTATTGATGCTTATTCGTTTCTATTTCATACCTTCTTTACAGAACCCAGCAATTTATTTAAAACTAAATTTTCTTCCGACTGGAAACGAATTTTTCCGCATTTCCAGTACAACGTCGTCAAATCCAATCCTGTAACCGCTTCCATTTCACAATCAGTATCATAAAAGGTCATCTGCAGGCGTCCGGCCAACCGACGGCCTACAGAACTCTTTCCTGTGCCCATAAAGCCAACCAGAATAATATTTTTCCGCATACCGTCACCCCTAACAACTCCATCTGATACGAAAAATAGACCACACTGCAACCAGGTGATCTATTGTTTCTTTATTAAGCTTCTCCTCTGGTTGGCACGATACAAATAAATTCCAAAGGCTGATTGCCTGTATTGGTAAAACAATGCTGCTCGTTGGACGGTACATAAGCGCAGGCTCCCGCCTCAATTGCATATTCTTTGCCAGCAATCATCAAGGTACCATTTCCAGAAATGACATAATTGATATGGGGCCAATCGTGGGCATGGGCCGGTGAATTGCCGCCAACCTCCAACGTAATAATCCGCATTACATAATCTTCCCAACCTTGTTCTGGACCAACGGCAACCTGTTTCACAGCACCTTTGGCACCACCTGGCGTCATATCAATCTTCACCATGTCTTTCACATTTCCTACAAACATGAATATCACCTCATTGTTATATTTGTATTTATTATAACAATATTTGCTGAGAAGATAAATAAAAATCTCTTAATAGTTCAGTCGAATTCTATCAGACACCATGGCAATAAATTCAGAATTGGTCGGTTTTCCCTTTTCCAAGTTGATGGTATAGCCAAAATATTCTGTCATCAAATCAATGTTGCCTCTTCCCCATGCCAATTCGATAGCATGACGGATAGCTCGCTCTACACGGCTAGGGGTTGTATCGTATTTCAGCGCAATTTTAGGATAAAGGTCCTTGGTGATGCCGCTCAAAAGATGGCTGTCCTCTAAAATCATTAGAATGGCATCGCGTAAATATTGATATCCCTTTACATGGGCCGGTACTCCCATATCATGCAGAAGTGAAGTAACCTCCACCTCCAACGATTTCCGTCTTGGTGCCGGCCGCCCTGCCTGATAAACCGGCGTTGGTGCTGCTAAAGCCAAATTGCCTATCACCGCACCACTTTCCATCACCGCATTAGGGTAAAATCGGCAAACATCTTTTATGCGCTCATAAATGCCTTCCAATTCAAAAGGTTTCACCAAATAATCCACGGCACCCTTCATCATAGCGCGCTGAATCATGTTTTCATTGGCAAAGGCTGTCAGCATAATCACCTTAGGCCGGTTCTGCATATTTTGTATGCGGTCCAATACGCCAATCCCATCCAAACGGGGCATAATCATATCTAACAATACAACATCCGGCGCTAATGCCTCAATTTTCTCCAAACATTCCCAACCATCGGCAGCAGTTCCTACCACTTCGATATCTTCTTTCTCATCTAAAAAATTTTCTAAAATACCAGCAAATTTCTGATTGTCATCGGCTAATAAGATTTTAAACATCTTACACTCACTCCTTATTTTTTATAAACTGCCCCCTTACCAAAATAAAAACAAGATTTCCGTTTTTTATTAGGTACCGTTTTCCCTGGAAATTGATTTTATTTTTTGGTAAAAATTAACTGTTTATATATTACCTGATTTTTACAAAAAAAGCAAGCAGTTTTTTCCTGAAAATTACATTTCTTTTTCATGAGCTGCAAATAGTTGAAAAATGCTACAAATAAATGACACTCTAGCAGTGTCAAAAAATCGCAACATACTACAAAAAAGCCTGCCGCATAAAGCGACAAGCTTTTTTGTCTTTCTATTTTTACGATTTACAACGTGCCAGCTTCTTCTTGTTGTAACAACTCTAACGGATTTACCGGTTCCCCTAAATATCTGGCAGCAAAATAAAAGTTCCCCATTTCCTGCTGCTGCTGAGTTTTACCCAAAGCTTGCCCTTTTTCTACCGGCTCATTGAGCTGCACATCACATTGCGCGCAATAACCATAAATAGTCACCAAACCGTTGGTATGAGAAACCTCGATGGTATAGCCGCCCTCCTCCTCCGTCACGCCGGTTACCGTTCCGCTATAAGCAGCACGGATTTCCTCCTCTGGCTCTGTGGCAATCCATAAGCCTTCTTGAAAGCGGGATGACAATTGTGTCTGATCCCAACCGTATTCATTCACCACTTTGCCTGTTACCGGTACTGCCATGGCTTCCCGTACAGGACCGACAGTAGCATTGACGCTGATTGCTTCCTCAGAAAGGCTGTCCATGGGAAAGTTATAAAAAAATTGCATAACTGGCGCCAAATCCGCATCGGTGGTAAAGCTGTCCCGTAAAAACTGCTGCCATTGTAAACTGCCTGGCGAGGTACTCTGAAAAATTGTCAGTACCAGAAAAAAAACACCCAGTGAACCAGCTATCTGCCCGCAAAAGCGCCAAAAAGCCTTACTTGGTGTTTTCCGTTTTTGCTGTGGATATCCGGTCATACTGCCCCCTCCTTTCTAACTTTGCGATACTTATATATATATCACAAAGTTAAAAAATATGACTGGCACTATCCACCTCCATCGATCATTCTGCCGCTAACTGCTCATCATAACTACCCAAAAACTTAAAATAACCGAGCTGTTTATTCAAATCATTCAATAACCAACGCACTTGAAACTCGCTGCATTTACCTTCCACATCCAGATAAAACAAATACTCAAATTTCTTTTCTGGATATGGCCGCGATTCCAGTTTACAGATATTCAAATTATTCAGTGCAAATTTATGCAGCAAATGATACAACGCCCCTGGTTTATGCGGCACTGTCAAGCAAAGACTGATTTTGTTGGCTCCTGCCGAAAATCCCGGCGTTTTACTAATACAAATAAAACGGGTGGCATTGCCGGACATATCTTGAATATCCTTTTGTAAGAAGTACATATCATACAATTCGGCGCATTTTGCCGAAGCAATTGCCGCTAAATGAGGATTTTTCTGTTCTGCTACAAACTTGGCGGCAACTGCAGTATTGGAATACTCGTGAAACTGAATATTCCGGTATTTCTCCTGTAATTCCTGACACTGGCTGAGCGCCTGAGGATGGGAATAAATATCGGTCAGTTCTTCTAAAGCCGTTTCTTCTGCCGTCAGTAAATTATGCCGCACCAGAACCTTTGTATCTTTGATGATATAAAAACTGTGTTTGCGCATCAAATCATATACCTGCACCACAGAACCAGCGGTGGAATTTTCAATCGGCAGCACTCCATATTCTACTGCGCCGCTCTCCACTGCCTGGAACACGTCCTCGAACTGGTCAAAGAACTGAATATCCGGCTCAGCAAAAAACTGATCAGCCGCCTGATGGGAATAAGACCCTTCCACACCTTGACAAGCCACTTTCGCCTGCGTAGGCAATTCGGCCCGCGCCTTTAAAATCACATCCAGATCTGATTGATAATCCGCACTGGTTACTGGTTCTTCTACATTCTGCAGCATTTCCTGCAGGATCCCTTCGCTCTCCTGTACTAAAAGTTTTCGCTCTCCATAAAGGTGTTCAATTTCCTGCTCCATAGCCGCAATCTGCTGCTGCAAATTAAGAATCTGTTTTAGCTGATTCTGCTTCATTGTCCTTCTCCTTCGTTTTTATAACATCATGTTTTTTTTCTATTTGATACGGATTCACATCCACCTTTGCGTAAGCCTCTGTTGTAGAAGGCAAGGCTTTGTTCTCCAACCGCTGCTTAATATATGCTTTAAATAACGTATATAACACGGCTACTGCCGGCACACCCACGATCATTCCTACAAAACCAGCCATACCGCCGCCTACCAAAATAGCAAACATCACCCAGATAGCCGGCAAACCAGTGGTGCCGCCCAAAATCTTCGGTCCAATAATATTGCCGTCAATTTGCTGCAAAATTAAAATAAATAACAAAAACCACAGCGCCTGAATTGGATCCACAATAAAAATGATAAAGGCACTAGGAATAGCGCCAACAAAAGGGCCAAAAAAGGGCACTATGTTGGTTACACCGATAATCACGCTAATCAACAACACATAAGGCATCTTCATAATGGTCAGGCAAATAAACGCCAAAATACCGATAATCAAGGAATCAATCAATTTTCCATTGATAAAGCCATTAAAGGTGGAGCTGGTTAATCGTCCTACATACAGCATATTTTCCACCGTTTTTTGATTGAACAGTGCATAGAGCACCTTGCGTAGCTGGGCAAAAAATTCCTCTCGAGACATCAACAGATAAACAGAAATAATCACCGCCACAAAAAAATTAATGACGCCGCTGGTAATCTGCCCGGTTAAACCGAGCAGGCGCTGGAAAATTGTCACCAGAATGGAGCTGCCCTTCGACAAAATACTTTCCCAAGCATCCATCAATTTTGTATAGATCGTCGGATCAATGTGGTATTGTTGATTTAAAATTGCAAACCAGTCTTCCATGTAGTAATCCAAATTCAGCGCAAAATCCTGAATATTACGCACCAATGTCACTGTGCTGTCAATCAACTGCGGCACCAAAAATGCAATCAGCAAACCGATTAAAACGGCAAAGATTACCATAGCCAGTATAACCGACAAGGCCCGCCGCATTTTTTCTTTTTTTATCAGCGGTTTCATAACACGGTCAAAATATTTGACCGGATTATTCAACAAAAAAGCAATCACAAACCCATAGACAAAGGGACGCAGAATATCCAGAACCGCAGTCGTAAAGTTATGAATCGTCTCCAAATGCAGCAACGCAAAATAAAACGAAATCCCCACAATGACCACCAAAATATTGGCCAACAAGCGATTAATCGCCTCTTTGCTAAAATCCAATTTCATATCCACCCGCCTCCATCTATCTTAAATGTACCGGTATCGCTACAAACTTCTATTTTTTGACAACGGCTCGATTTTGCAGAGCAACCGCTTAGCCTACAGCCCCTTACGTTCTTTATTATACACATTCTGCTGATATTGTGAAATCGTTTTCAATAAAATTTCCCCGTATTGTTCAATTTTTCGTTCGCCCATACCGACAATCTGCTCCAGAGCTACCATACTCAAAGGTTGCTTTTGCGCCAAATCCTGCAAGGTTTCATCGCTGAGAATTCGATAAGAAGGAACACCCTCCTCAATGGCTGTCATCAGCCGCCAGCCTCTCAACTCATCGAACAAGGCTTCCTCCATCTGCTGTATCACCGGTTTTCCCAAGCTGACCGTACAGCAATTGCTGCAGCCCTGGCAGTGCTCCTTGGCTTTCTCGCCAAAATATTGCAAAATATATTGCCGCAGACAACGGCGTGTGCTGGCATACTGCACCATAGAATCCAACTTTTGCAGCTCCACAGCCAACCGTTCCTCCGACTTGCTGCTCTGCTCCAACAAATAACGATTCACATGCACATCGGCATAGGAAAAAAACAACACGCATAAGCTGGGCAAACCATCCCGACCAGCCCGGCCAATCTCCTGATAATAGGATTCGATATTTTTCGGCAAATTATAATGCACCACATAGCGCACATCAGGCTTATTGATACCCATGCCAAAAGCATTGGTGGCTACAATCAAGTTTACCTGCTCATATAAAAACTTTTCCTGATTCTCATTTCGTTCCCAGTCCTCCATACCACCATGATAACGCAGTACCGGAATTCCAGCTCGCCGCAATAAGTCCCACACCTTGTCCACTTCTTTACGGGTATTGCAGTAAATAATACCGGCCTGTCCCCGATGGGCTTGCACAAATTGCAGCAATTCTTCTTTGCGGTTGCCATCCCGCTTCACTGCTAAAATCAAGTTAGAGCGATTAAAGCTGGCTCGATAGATATTAGGCCGCTGCAATTCCAACCGCCGGATAATATCTTCCCGCGTTTCCGCCGTAGCAGTCGCTGTAAAAGCCGCCACCACAGGCCGCACTGCCAATGTACGGATAAACTGGCTGATGCCATGGTAACTGGGCCGAAAATCATGGCCCCACTGAGAAACGCAATGGGCTTCATCCACCGCAACCAGCGCAATGCGCTGGCGGCGCAGCAGAGATAAAAAATCTCCGGAACGAAGCCGCTCCGGAGCCACGTACAAAATCTGTATCTGTTTATTTTGAATTTGCTGCCGTAAAAGCCGATACTGCTCACCATCCAGCATACTATTCATACAGGCTGCCCGAATCCCCCGGCGCACCAGTTGGTCAACCTGGTCCTTCATCAAAGAAATCAACGGCGAAATTACCAGTGTCAAGCCCTCCAGCATCAGCGCCGGAATTTGATAGCACAGCGACTTGCCGCCGCCGGTAGGCATAACCACAAAAGTGTCCTCGCCGCGCAGAATGGACTGGATGGCCTTCTGCTGAATTGGTTTCAAAGCCTTATAGCCATAATATTTGCGCAGTAAGTCTTCTGCTTCCTCCAGCCTATCCATGCAACTCATCTCCATCGGTAGGCAAGGATTGCCCTAAGGCGCCGGCAATCTGCTGTTTCACTACCATTGCCAATTCTTTCGTATCCATGGCCTGCACCGTCTCCACACTGATAGCGGGCAGTACCGTAACGGTAACCTCGGTTTTATACATCCAAAAGCTGTTGCGGGGCATAATATCTCTGGCGCCGTCAATGGCAACCGGAACCACCATAGCCTTGCCCTTCTGCGCTGCTTTTAGGCTGCCTGCTTTAAATTCGCCCAAGTTTCCATCAATACTGCGCGTTCCTTCAGGATAAAGCACTAGGCTATGACCCTGCTGCAGCAATTTTGCCGCCTGCAGAATGGCTGCTAGCGCCTTGCGCGTATCGCCGCGAGTAATCAGCACACATTTCATATAAACAATCCACTGGGCAAAGAAGGGAATTTTACCCAGTTCCTCTTTGGCCACAAAACCGATGGGCCGATCCACCACCGACATCATCACAGGAATATCCATATAGCTCTGGTGATTGGCCACAAACAATGTTGCGCCGCTTTTCGGAATATTCTCCGCACCATTTATCGTAATTCGGCTGCCTGTCAGCCGTACAATCCGTCTCGCCATCCGACTGGCGTAGGCATAAATCTTCTCCAGTACTACCGCATCGCCCAGCTTCTCTTTTTTCTTATCCAGGCTTTTAAAATAAGGAACCCCCAGCATTACCACAAGCCCCAGATAAATATATACCGCTAAGGTACGAATTACTTTCATCATCAAACCGCTCCTTTTCTGTTTCCATCTGTTATTGTAGCATCTCTACCGTCGATTTACAACAATTATCCCCGCAAACTGTGCCAATCGACTGCCCGTTGCTGCTCAAGGTAGGCTGCAATCAACACATCCAGTGCCTGACTTTTCTCCACGACAATGCCAGCTTGCACCGAATTTCCCTGTTCCACCAGATGAACCAGTTCTGTTCGCATGATCGTAATCTCCTGTAACAATGATTTTTCCATGCTGTATCGCCTCTCCATCTTCGCGCATTGGCCGACAGTTCCCTTTCCCATTGTCCCCATCGTTACAAAAACTATGCTAAAATTTTTCCCGATGAATTTTTTCATAGGCCAGTTGTTCTAGATGATGTCCGGCTTTTTCCTCGGCGGGAACCCCCAACGCCAGAATGGCCAGTACCTCATATTGCTCTGGAATGCCTAATAGCGTTTTCACAAAATCGTTACTGCTTTCCTGCTCCCCTTGCGCCATACGTTTCCGAATTTGCACCCAACAGGAACCCAAGCCCAGCTTTTCTGCCTCCAACTGCATCAAAATCATGGCAATGCTACAATCCTCCACCCACACATCGCTTGTAGCCCTATCGCCCAACACCACAACGGCAACCGGTGTTTGGGGCAAAAAAGCCTGTTGTGGATGCCGGCATTTGCCCAACTGCTGCAGCGTGTCCTTATCCTCTACCACAATAAACGCCCAAGGATTACGCCCCCGAGACGACGGCGCCAATAACGCCGCTTGCAGCACTCGCTGCAACGCGTCTTCCGATACAGGCTGCTCCGCAAATTTGCGAATGCTTCTCCGCTTTAACAACACTTCTAACATCACACACATCCTCGTATAATAAGTGTATAACCAATAGAAACAGATGGTTATGCACTTATCCTTTCTATAAATCTATAGACGATCTGAGACACCTGGGATAAACCCTTTCCATCTCATCTACATTGGTTAATAGTT
>CABQBF010000118.1 GCA_902462325.1 uncultured Peptococcaceae bacterium | reverse complement strand
GGTAGGGATGTCCATGATTCCATTCAAACAGGTTCCATTAACGGTAATGGGCGCTTTTGAAACCATGTCTGGCGTCAGCATCGAATATGGAAAATATATGTTGATTTCGATTGTCTGTTGTGTAGTTTGCTCGCTGTTATTTATCTTAATCGGTAAATATGTATTTAAGCCGGATATGAGTAAATTGATGGCCTTAGATACCAGCAAGCTGGATAACGACGGCAGTTTGGTGCTGAACAAGGTACAGAAGATCGTATTGTGCTTCTTATTTGCTCTGGTGATGATGTTATTGATTCCGAGCTTCTTACCAAAAACATTTTTCCTGACACAATTCCTATCGGCGATTGGCAACACAGGGATTTGTATTTTCCTGGTGGCTGTGATGTGTTGTATTAAGGTGGACGGCAAGCCTCTTTTACCCTTTAAAAAGATGGTGGATTCCGGCGTAACGTGGGGGATTATCTTGCTGCTGGCTCTGGTACAGCCCTTATCCGCTGCTATGAGTGCAGAAGAAAGTGGTATCACCGCTATGCTGATGGTAATCTTAGATCCTATCTTCGGTGGTCGGTCGCCAATCTTCTTTATGGTTGTCATCGGTTTGATTGCTACCGTAGTGACCAACTTTATGAACAACGGTGCTATCGGCGTAGCTCTGATGCCAATCGTATACAGCTATTGTACAGCAGCCGGCATCAGCCCACAGCTATCAGTTATTATGGTTGTCATGTGCGTGCATCTGGCTTTCTTAACGCCGGCTGCCAGCTCCAGTGCCGCATTGCTACATGGTAACGAGTGGTGCGATACAGCAGCCATTTGGAAAACAGCGCCGGTTATCATATTGGTGTCCTGGTTGGCGATTGCAGTTGTAACCGTTGGTTTAGGTACCTTCCTATTTTAAATATAGCAGGTGGGGCGACGATATGGCGTTCCGCCTGTCAAGAAAAGATTCCTTAATAAAATTTGAGGAAAACAGAAAAAACATAGAGAAAGAGGTGTTGGCGTATGCCACCAGTAATTGATAAAGAGAAATGCGTAGAATGCGGAACTTGCGCACAGATATGTCCGTTGGATGTAATCCGCTATCAGAAAGACGAAAGCGGCAAGAAGCATGTTGTTGTAAAATATCCTTATGAATGCTGGCATTGCCGGGCTTGTGTAAAGGATTGCCCAAAACAAGCCATTACCATGCGGTATCCATTGTCCCACATGATGTTTGCGATGGAAATTCCAGAAGAGAAAAAGAATTAGTGAGAGAGGTGCAGAATCATGGAAGTCAAAATTCGTAAAGATATTGTAAAAACAGATTATTTAATTATCGGCGGCGGTGTAGCAGGGCTGCAATCGGCTATTACAGCGGCAGCATTAGGCGTTGATGTACTGATTGCAGAAAAAGCAGATACACGCCGTTCCGGCTCTGGCTGCGGCGGTAATGACCATTATATGTGCTATATCCCCGAATGTCACGGCGATGATTTTCAGAAAGTGATCAGTGAAATCAGCGAAGGGATGGAAGGTGGTCCCTGGCAAGACCCAGCCATGCTGAAAAAAATGATGCTGCGCACCAAGAGCATTGTAGAACGGTGGGAATCTTACGGCATCAATATGAAGCCAACCGGTGAATATCGCTTTGAAGGACATACCATGCCGGAACGGCAATGCTACCATTTAAAATACGACGGTCATAATCAAAAAATGTGCCTGACCAAAGAAGCCCGCAAAAACGGTGCGAAGATTATGAATAAGGTATTTATTAACGACATTCTCACCAATGACGAAGGGCGTGCAGTCGGCGCAACCGGTTTTAGCTTGGCTGAAGATGAACCGGAAATTATCGTATTTCAGGCCAAAGCAGTGCTGGTAGCTACAGCACAGGCTATGCGTATGTATCCAAATGTAAATCCAGCATATATTTTTAATACCCACAGTTGTCCGGCGGCGGCTGGTGGCGCTGCCATTGCCTATCGGGCCGGCGCTAAGCTGGTCAATATTGATGTGCCTTACCGTCATGCCGGCGTAAAAGGCTTTGCACGCTCTGGGAAAGCAACCTGGTTTGGCGTATTGTCAGACATTAACGGCGATTCTATCAGTCCATTCACCGACAAGCCAGATCGCAAACGGGGCGATGCCATGATGGATATTTATCCTGGTATCTTTGGGGACCGTCTGGAAAGCGCACAGGGGCCAACCTATATGAACTGCACCGGCTATACAGAAGATGACCACGCTTATCAGCATCAGCAATTCAAATGTGAAGGTATTGATTCCATCACCGATTATCTGGAACAGCGGCATATTGACTTGCACAAGAGTATGATTGAATTTGGTACCTATGATTATTCCTTAGCGCAGCGGGGCATTGATATTGGACTGGACGCCAGCACCAATGTGCCTGGCATTTATGCGGCCGGTATTTGCTGCGGTAATGTACGGGGCAATATTACCAGCGCTTCTGTGTGGGGCGATATCGCCGGTGAATCGGTGGCTGCCTATGTAAAAACAGTGGAAGATTATGATGTCAGCGGTCATCCGCTCATTGCCCAACGGGCCGATTTTTACAATCAACTGATGAACCGGACAAACGGCGCGCAATGGTTGGAAGCCAACTCCTCTCTGCAGGTTATTATGAATGATTATATCGGCTTAAAGGTACGCTCCGAAGATATGATGCGGGCCGGTATCAAATACCTAGGCGATTTGAAATCCTATGCCCAGCAGGAAATTGGCTGTGAGGACGCCCATCAGCTGATGCGCACCATGGAATTGTTTGATTTGATTGATTTGGCAGAAGCGGTAGCGATTAGTTCTCGCAACCGGAAAGAAAGCCGCGGTATGCACAGAAGAATTGACTATACCTTTACCAATCCTCTGCTGAACAATAAATTCCAGACTATCCGCAAAACTGCCGATGGAGAAGTTGTGCTGGAATGGCGTGATAAAGTAAAATAAAAGAGAATAGGCATAGATAAGAAAAAAGCAGAACCCTTCACGATGGCGAAGGGTTCTGCTTTTTTCTTAAGGAAAGTGTTAGTAACTAGGTGATTATGCCATGGTGGCATAAAGCTGTTGAAAACCTTGAAACGTACTATCACTTACCACATGCTCCAGACGGCAGGCATCTTGCTCAGCTATTTGCGGGTCTATATGCAGTATTTCTATCAAAAAAGCGGTAAAAAACTGATGCCGCTCATAAATTTGCGTTGCTTTCTGCAAGCCCTTTTCGGTGAGAAAAATCATTTTATGTGCGTCTTGATAGATATAGCCGTTTTCGCGGAGAATTTTGATTGCTCGGCTGATGCTGGCTTTGGTATATTGCATGGCTTCGGCAATATCGGTGGCACGCACATAGCCTTGCTTGTGCTGTAATTGTAAAATCGTTTCCAGATAATCTTCGCCTGATTCTTGTAGTTTCATGGTGTTTCGTCCTTTATCAATGATTTACTGCAGTTCCCGAAATTTTTGCTGTAGCATGGCGCCCCGTCCGCAATAGGGTTGACTTAGCGGACAATGCTTGGTACAGCCTCTGCAATGTATTTTTTCTAAGGCATACTGGTTGTTGGCACAAAAAGCTTCGGTTTCCTCAATCATGGAAAATAGATTTTCGTTAGAGGCAGCTTGCGAATTTTTGTATTGTCGGTTGGCGGTTGATGTTCCGAGAATATCTGCTTCAAATTGATGAAACAACTCATGGATATGACCATGTAGGTGGTCATGCATTGGGTGTTCCATATGGTTGCAGGATATTTGTCCGCCCCGTCCTCGTCCTCTTTGCTGGCAGCCTCTGTCAAATTGTTCTGACGAACAGAGTTCTTCCAAATGGGTGATGATACGGCTAAAATAATCATGTAATTGGCTTTGTTCCTCATCAGAAAGGCAACTGAAAATTTCATTGTCGGAGTCGGTATTTTCTTCCGTTGTATCTGCGGCTCTGCCTTGCTCGGTCAACGTAACTTCTACCACTCGTTTATCATTTTGAGATTGGGTGCGGGTGATATAGCCTTTTTTCTCCAACTTGCTTAATAATTCCCCCAGTGATTGGGAACGCATATCTAAAATTTCGGATAGTTCCTTTTGTGTTGTTTGGGGCTTAAGCTTTAACAGCTTTAATACACGGCCTTGGCCGCTGTAAGGACTGGCAAAAAGACCGTTTGTTCTTCGGTTTTGATGGGCATACCGGGCGACAAGCCAGTGAATTTGCATAAATTGTTCAATTAAATCGAATTTTTTTTCATTCATTTTTCTGCTCCTCTCACGCTGCCGATGGGATTATTTCTCGATTGCCATCGGGATAGACAATAATATATAAATTACATTGAACTGGTGGAAAACCAGTTAAAATATGCTGCCGACCAAAAAAGTCAATCAACTGAATGGTTTTTCCATTTTGCTTAACCGGTGTGAGCGTACATTCGACTAGTGCGCCGTCTACATCTTTTGTTTCTTGGTCAGTTAAAGTCCAGAGATATTGTATGAGTGTTTCTGGCAGTAAAGTTTGAAGATTTGTGGCGATGATTGTTTTATGAGTGTCATTTGTCATAATTGTTGCTCCTTTTAAAATAAGTAGGTACCTTTATTTTATTATAAAGGCACCTACTTATTTTGTCAACTGAAAAATAAAGGTACCTGATAATTTATAAAGACATTGACATATATAGATAGTCGATATATAATTTTATATATAGATGATCTACATATAAAGGCGGTGTTTGAAAATGACTGTTGATAAAAGTTTGCAAACAGGCAGTAATACGATGTTGTTATTAAAATTATTAGAAGAGAATGACTTATATGGTTATCAGATGATTGAGCGGTTACAGGAGCGTTCCAATAACGTTTTCGCACTAAAAGCAGGTACGCTGTATCCTTTGTTGCATACCATGGAAGAGCAGGGTTTGGTGCAGTCTTATGAACAGATTGCAGAAACAGGCCGTAAGCGTAAATATTACAGCTTAACCAAAGATGGACATAAGCTGTTAGTTGCAAAAGAAAAAGAATGGCAGTTATTTTCCGGTGCAGTCAACAAAGTGCTGCAGGGAGGTGGGAATGTTGCAACTATCCAATAAGACGCAGGCGTATCTTGAACAGGTGTGTGAGCAAATTCGCTGGAAAAAGGCCCATGAGATGGTGCAAGAAGAATTGTTAGCCCATATTGAGGATCAAAAGGAGGCTTTTTTGTTGGCAGGCGCTTCTGCTGAGGAAGCGGAGGCTTTGGCAGTGGAGGAGATGGGCAGTCCGTTGGACACCGGCAGCCGCTTTGACAAGCTGTATCGGCCCTGTATTGCTTGGCATGTATTGCTGTTTGCCGGAACAATCATTGTGATAGGCAACCTTTTGCGAGCTGGCTTATTATTGGCCATGGGAGAAGAACTACACTTTTGGCAAGATTTATGGGGGCTGCCGGTAGGGCTGGCAGCAATGGCGCTAGGCTATTGGCTAGATTATAGCGTATTGATGCAGAAGCGTAATGATTTCAAGAAAATAATACCAACGAGCGATGATGTGCATACGCTACTCTATTTTGTAGCTTCTATTGGATGTGTCGTTTTGCTGCACAAGCTTTTATCTTTGACGAACGCAATAGATATGAATGGCTCCAGACATTTTTTCACTGGTATTTGTATGGTTAACATCTCTTATTTGGCGTTGTTTTTCCCTTTATGGTTTTGCGTTTTTGTGTATCATCAGCGTGGGAATGGTTGGAAGGGATTTCTGTATAGCTTTCTCTTTTTAGGAATGGGAAGCTTTTTGTTATACACCCATACGACCGATTTACTGTTGCGGTTAGGTGTTGGGGTGATTCTGCTGTGCTATGGACTGTATAAAAAATGGTTTGGTTGCAGCAAATGGTGGGGCGCAGCCTTTTTGTGTTACCCGTTGTTGTTGCTTTTCTTTTTTATCAGCAGACCCTATCGTATCAAACAGATTAGAAGCATTCTAAACCCCTTCGATGATCCGCTGGGCTCTGGCTATGTACCAGTGCAGGTATTGACAGCCTTGCGAGAAGCCAGCTTTTGGGGAGCAGGCTCTAAGGATGTGACAACCTTGATTTTGGAGCAGAGTCCCAATAATGTTTTAAATTTGACAGAGCATTTCCTGACCATTGCCATCAGCCATTGGGGCTGGTGTATATTGATTCCGGTAGTATTAGCTTATGGCTGTCTGCTGTGGATGTGTTATACTGCCTGCCGCAAGGTAAAAAGTCAGATGGGAAAATTTGTGGTAGTAACCATTACCAGCACTTGGATGATTGAGTTATTATTTTATTTTTGCAACAATCTGAGTTCTTTTTATATATTTGCATATCCTTTATTATTTGTACAGGGAAATATGGCCATGGTTTTTAATCTGTTTTTGTTGGGGCTGCTTTTATCGGTTTATAAAACCGGTGCAGTGCAAAAGGATGTAAATATGCCGCCGATGTCGACAAAACAGGTTTTGTTGGCGCAGCGTCAGGAACTGGTACAGCGTCTGCGTTTGGAATATACAACGGAGGAAGACTTGCTGGCAGCCTGGCGCGACAGACAAGTAGATGGGAAATAACAGGGAGCATGACACTACATTAACAGTTTTCGAGTTTTTACATGTTAGGTTTGCGATGCTGTGTGTCCATAAAAACAATGATAACATGGACTTTTCAAAAATTTTATCAAATCCTTTCTGAAAACGGTTGCCAGTGCAGAAAAAAACGTATACTATAAAAACAGAAGCTGTGTGATAGATTACAGCATGGAGACAAGAAAGGTCGGTTATCACAATGAAAATCACATTTGAAGATGTTTATAAATTGCCGGAGATTCGTACTTATATTGAACGGGCCGACGAATCGCTGCGGGCTTTGGGTTATACGGAGCATAGCTTTGCCCATGTCAATAAGGTGGCCAATATGGCCCATGAAATTTTGCTGAAGCTGGGCTATTCGGAGCGGGACGCAGAGCTGGCCCGCATTGCCGGTTATCTGCACGATATTGGCAACGTCATAAACCGGCAGGATCACGCTCAAAGCGGCGCTATTATGGCGTTTCGCATTTTAAATAATCTGCAGGCCGATCCAGAGGATATCGCCACGATTATTACTGCAATCGGCAATCATGATGAAGGCTCAGCCTTTCCAGTCAATCCAGTTGCGGCGGCGCTGATTTTAGCCGATAAGGCCGATGTGCGTTCCAGTCGGGTGCGCAATCAGGATTTTGCAACCTTTGATATCCATGACAGAGTCAACTATTCGGTAAAAAAATCAGAGCTGCGAGTCGTAAAGGATAGCCATATTGAGCTGAACTTGCAGATTGATACAGAAATCTGCGCAGTGATGGATTATTTTGAAATTTTTATGAATCGCATGATTCTCTGCCGTAAAGCAGCTGAAAAGCTCAATCTGCATTTTCGGCTGACGATTAATCAACAGCAAATTTTATAAGCGTATGGGAAAGGTCAGACACCGTTTTTGGTTGAAATGTGTAGCTGACCTTTTTCATCTATGAGAAATCCCCAAATAGTATCAATAGAACAATAAAAATAGGCGTAATACAAGAACCACAAAAAACCGCATTACATGTTCTGCAATGCGGTTTTTCTATAAAAATGAGGGGAGAAAATGAAAAACAAAAAATAATTAGCGGCCTAGCTTTTTGCGGCCAACCTTCAATACCATTTGGGCTACTGCGTTTTTTTCCTGATCGTTGGCAGTTTCCCACATTTCCTTCATAAGCGCTTCTTCTGGAGAATCGGGTTTGACAAACTGTCCCATTAAATTTCCTACGCTGACCATACCTTTTACCATCATTTCTTCTGTAACGCCGTGTTTTTCGCCGTCTTCAATGACGCGGGCCAGTTCTTTGGGAAACTGAGCTGGCTCGCTGGTTGCTGTTTTTCCAAACATGCTGTTCACCTCCTGCTTGTTTTGTAGTGTAACCGAAAAAGCAAATGGTTATACGCAAAACAGAAAATTTTTCATATACTAAAACGGGGAGGGATGATGGTGTGGCAGAATAAAAGAGCAGGCAGACGGCAGAAAATCCGGCCGAATAAGCAGCAGACGATGTTCTGTCAGCAGCGGTGTCCGTCCGGTTTAGAATATTTGGGAAATATTTTTTTATTGGGATTAACGACATTGGTTGGTGAGTTGGTAGATTTGCGGGCGGCCAGTGCATTAGAAATTTTGTTGGAACCTTTTCAGGGGGAAACTGGCACCAGCTTAGAGCAGGATATACTGGCTGCCGGTTTAGGCGATACAGTGGGA
>CABQBF010000117.1 GCA_902462325.1 uncultured Peptococcaceae bacterium | reverse complement strand
CCTGCTCCACATTGCCCTCGATGGTGCAGCCTGCAGCCCGCACATGCCCGCCGCCGCCGAACATACCGGCAATTTTGTTCACATCCGACCACATTTTACTACGTAAGCTGACCTTCGTTTTATCCTCTGCCACACCGCGGAACAACAACGCAATCTCCACGCCCTCAATGTTCTTGATGGTATTAATCAGCCCATCAATATCGGTGCTGTCCGGATGTAGCCGCTGCATCATTTCATAATTCAGCTTGCTCCAGGCATACTTACCATTGTAGGAGATGTGCAGGTCGTTCAGAATATATTTCATCAGTTCAATCCGTTTGTGCGAATAGCTTTCATACATATACCAACGTAAACTGTTGGTATCGGCGCCGCAGTCCTTTAAATCGGCGGCAATGCGCAGCGTTTCCGAGGAAACGTTATCGAACAGAAAATTACCGGTATCGGTGCTCAAACCCATATAAAGCGCCGTAGCCATTGCGGCCGTAATGGGCATACCCAATACCCGAATCAGCTCGTAAATATTTTGACAGTTGGCAGCGGCTTCCCCATCCACAAAATTCACAGTGCCATACTGTTTGTTGCTGGTATGGTGGTCAATATTGATGATGGTTTTGCCCTGCAAAAAGGCCGTGGTTTCATCGCAGCCAGCCAATTCCAAGCTGGCGCAGTCCACAAACACAATCACCTCCGGCAGCGTCATATCTTCCTTGTAAGGCTGGATTTGTTCGCTGCCAGCTACAAAATGATACTTGTCAGATACTTCGTCATTATTAATCAGAATTGTTTTAATTCCTGCCTTATCCAGCGCACCGGCTAAGGCTAGCTGGGAGCCCAGCGTATCGCCATCGGGATTGCTGTGTGAAATGATGGCGACACACGTTTGGCTCAACAGAATCTCTTTGATTTGCACTAGCACTTGCTGCATTGTGTTTCCCCCTGTAAAACCCATCTTCTGCTCAAGTGTATCTTATGGTTCTTGCGGCTGTTCCTGCTTAATCTGATGCAGAATGGTTTCGATTTTTGCCCCATATTGCAGCGAATCATCCAGCTTGAAAATCAGCTCCGGCACAGTGCGCAGCTTGAGTCGCCGGCTCAATTCACTGCGCATAAAACCGGCTGCCGCTTTCATGCCGTCTAAGGCATCCTGCCGCTGCTGTTCCGAGCCATAACGGCTGATGTAAATGGTGGCATAGCTCAAATCTCTGGTCACTTCTACATCGGTAATGCTGATCAAGCTATCCACCCGCGGATCCTTGATGCCGTTGCGAATTAAGAGAACCAATTCTTTTTTAATTTCCTCACCTACACGGTTTGGACGTACTTTCATGTTGCTCACCTCTCAGGCTTATAATGCCCGTTTTACTTCTTCAAATGTATAGGCTTCTAAAATATCGCCTTCTTTAATATCGTTGAACCGTTCCACGCTCAAACCGCATTCAAAACCGCTAGCCACTTCTTTTACATCGTCTTTAAACCGCTTCAGCGAACCTAAATTGCCGTCATGAATGACAACGCCGTCACGCACCACACGAATACGGGCGTTTCTGGTCAGCTTGCCTTCAGTAATATAGCAGCCTGCCACTGTGCCAACCTTGGGCACCTTGAAAATGCTGCGCACTTCAGCCTGGCCCAGTTCCACTTCCTTGATATCCGGGTCTAACATACCAGACAATGCAGCCTTTACATCTTCAATGGCTTCATAGATGACACGGTAGGTATTGATTTGGATATCTTCTTTTTCTGCCAGCTTACGGGCATTGCTGTCGGGACGTACGTTAAAGCCAATGATAATCGCGTTGGACGCTGCGGCCAGCATTACGTCTGCTTCACGAATGCCGCCTACTGCAGTACGAATAATATTAACCCGCACTTCGGCGTTGCCCAGTTTTTCCAACGACTGTTTAATCGCTTCAATCGAACCCTGTACGTCAGCTTTCAGTACAATGTTCAGTTCTTTGATTTCGCCCTCTTTAATCTGTGCAAATAAATCTTCCAGACTCACCTTGGTGTTGCGGGCAATTTCCTGCTGATGTTTTTCTTTCTGCCGTTTATCCGCTACCTGTTTAGCCAATTTTTCATTATCCACCGCAATGTAGTCGTCACCGGCTTCCGGCACTTCGTTCAGGCCCAAAATTTCTACCGGCACCGACGGTCCCGCCGATTTCAAGGATCGGCCCTTATAATCAAACATGGCGCGAATACGGCCCTGTGTGGTACCTACAATCAGGAAATCGCCAACGTGCAGCGTACCAGCCTGCACCAGCAGCGTTGCCACCGGCCCGCGACCTTTATCCAGCTTGGACTCGATGACTTTCCCTTTGGCATTACGGTTTGGATTGGCCTTTAGCTCGCCCATTTCAGCAACCAGCAAAATCATATCCAGCAGTTCGTCAATCCCAATGCCTTTTTTCGCCGACACCGGTACCATGATGGTATCGCCGCCCCATTCTTCCGGTATCAGACCATAATTGGTCAGTTCCTGTTTAATCCGTTCTGGGTCTGCTTCCGGTTTATCAATTTTATTGACTGCCACAATAATCGGCACATTGGCGGCCTTGGCATGGTCGATTGCTTCGATGGTCTGTGGCATAACGCCGTCATCAGCGGCTACTACCAGAATGGCAATATCGGTAATCTGAGCCCCACGAGCGCGCATAGCAGTAAACGCTTCATGACCCGGTGTATCCAGGAATGTAATCTTCTGTCCGTGGGTTTCTACCTGATAAGCGCCGATATGCTGCGTGATACCGCCTGCTTCAGTAGAAGTTACGTGGGTAGAACGGATTTTATCCAGCAGGGAGGTTTTCCCATGGTCAACATGGCCCATAATCGTTACCACCGGCGGACGGTATTCCAAATCTTCCGGTTTATCCTCTACCTCTGTAAACAGTTCTTCTTCCTTCGATACTTTTACTTCTACCGTAGCGCCGAATTCCTCTGCAATAATCGTAGCGGTGTCTACATCCAAATCCTGATTGATGGTAGCCATTACGCCCATTCCCATCAGTTTCATGATGACGTCCGTCGCTTTTTTCCCCATCTGATAAGCCAAATCCTGTACGGTGATGCTATCTTCCAATACAACATGATGTTTTACTTCCGCAAATTCTCTTGGCGGCTCTTTTCGCATATTTTTATTGTTTTTGTTCTTTCCTTTATTATTCTTGCCGGATTTGCTCTGGAAATTGCTGTTTTCGTTGCGTTTAGAACGGGCAATCTGTTCTGGTCTAGCTTTTGGACTCTGATTGCTGCTCCACTCCTGATAGCGTTCTTCCACAGCATCCTTGGAGAAATGTTCATTATTATTTTTAGCGGCCTGCTTTGCCTTAGACGGCTGCTGCCGAACCGGCGCCGAAGGAATGGCCCGATTGGCATTGGCGCCAACCTTGCGGTTGCTGGCCGAATCCTGATGATTTTTGCGGAAACCGCCGTCCTTGCCGCCATCGCGATTATTTTTCTTGCCGCTGCCATTCATTCCATTGTTTCTATTATTCTGATTGGCATCCTGGCCGTTTCTTCTATTTTGGCCTTTAAAATCGCCTTTATGCTCCTGATTCGAGCGGTTATCACGATTTCTGTTCTCTTTGTTATTATCTCTGTTGTTGCCTGCTTCTCTGTTGCTCCGATTATAATTGTCTTTTCCATCTCTTTGTTCTTTATTCGGACGAGCGTCTCTGTTTTCACTGCCAGAAGGTCTAGCCTGCGTATTCTGCTGTTTCTGACCGGATTTTTGTGTCATATCCTTTTTTCCATTCTCCCTGTAACTGTTGTTGCGATTTTGATTGCCCGGCTCCCGTTTTGGCCGTTCCTCATTGGGCCGCGCTTGACGTTCCTTCTTAGCCGAATCACCGGCGCCTTTCTCCTGCTGCTTTGGTGCAGCCGGCTTCTGGAACGCCTGCCTTACTCTGGCACTTTCCTCTTCTGTAATAGAACTCATATGATTTTTTACATCGACATGCATTTCTTTTAGTTTTTCTACAATCAACTTACTATCCACATTTAATTCTTTGGCAATTTCATAAATACGAGCTTTACTCATTAAACCACCCCCAAAAAATTCTCAATCCTGCATCTTCTTCATAATAGCCTCCGCCATATTCCGATCCAATATTCCAATTACACCCCGAGGCGACGACCCAATGGCCAGCCCCAGTTCTAGTTTCGTTGCTTCTAATACAATCCACGGAACCTGGTATACTTGGGCCTGCTGCTGCCAGAAACGCTTCCGCGACTCAGACAGTTCTGCCGAAATAACCAAAAGCAGCAACCGACCTTTTTTCAAAAAATTTTCTACTGCCGACTCTCCTGCCGCCAGCTTTCCGGCTTTTTGTGCAAAGCCCAGCAATGTTAAAATGCCTTTTACGTTCATGATAATTGTTCCTTTAGCATCTCATAGATTTCCTCTGAAATCGTTGTTTCCAGGCTACGCTCCAGCCGCTTGCTTTTCACAACCTTGTTCAAGCATTCCAAATCGGGACAAATATAAGCGCCCCGGCCCGGCTTTTTTCCAGTAAGATCAACAGAAATCTCCCCCTCTGGAGAGCGAACAATCCGCACCAGTTCCCGTTTATCCTTTTTGGCTTGACAGCCCATACAAGTTCTCTGCGGTATTTTCCTCGGCATACTTAGTCCTCCAGATACTCTTCGATTTCTTCATACTCCTGATCGTCGTAATCCTGTTCGTCATACTCTTGTTCTTCGTAGTCCTGCTCTTCATAGTCAATACCAGCTTCCTGGGCTTGGCTTTCACTTTTAATATCAATTTTCCAGCCAGTCAGTTTGGCGGCCAGACGGGCGTTCTGCCCCTCTTTGCCAATGGCCAGCGACAATTGATAGTCGGGTACGATCACCCGTGCTTTCTTTTCTTCCTCGTTAATCTGCACATCTATCACCTTGGCAGGACTCAACGCATTGGCGATATAGATGCCTGGATCTTCACTCCATTGGACAATATCAATTTTTTCACCGCGCAGTTCATCAACGATGGCCTGCACCCGAGCCCCTTTGGCGCCAATGCAAGCGCCGATGCAATCCACATTTTCATCATGGGAATATACCGACAATTTGGAACGGGCGCCAGCTTCTCTGGCCACCGATTTGATTTCTACAACGCCATCCTGAATTTCCGGCACTTCCAGCTCAAACAGCCGCTTCAACAATCCTGGATGGGTGCGGGAGACCATAATCTGCGGCCCTTTTGCTGATTTGCGCACTTCCACAATATAAGTTTTAATACGGTCAAACATGGCATAGCTTTCGCCTGGAATTTGTTCGCTAGGCCCCAGCACCGCTTCAATTTTTCCCAAATCAATATAATAATTGCGATTTTCGATGCGCTGAATGGTGCCGGTAACAATATCGCTTTCCCGTTCCGAAAATTCACTGTAAATCATGCCGCGTTCTGCTTCCCGAATCCGCTGCACCACCACCTGTTTTGCGGTCTGCGCTGCAATCCGTCCAAAATTCCGCGGGGTTACTTCCTCTGTCACAACATCGCCCACTTCATAAGATGGGTTCTGTTTCTGCGCATCAGCCAAAGAAATTTCTGTCTTTTCGTTGTTTACTTCTTCTACTACATCGTAACAGGTATAGACATGAAAATCACCGGTTACCGAATCAATGGTCACCTGTACATTCTGTGCAGAGCCAAAATTCTTTTTATAAGCAGAAATCAGCGCTGCTTCTACTGCTTCTAAGATAACCGCTGGTTCAATGCCCTTTTCTTTCCCCAGATCATTTAATGCCTGCAACAATTCCGTACTCACTTTTTATAAATCCTCCTTCATTAAAATTCCCACACCAGATTGGCTTTACTGATTTTTTTTCTTGGAATCCCGATTGGAACGTCCTCCACCTCTATCATGACGGTGTCTTCTGTGGTTTCACCCAAAATTCCGATGAACTGTTTTTTTCCTTCCACGTCGGAAAAGGTTTTTATTTGCACCTTTTCTCCTTTAAAACGCTGAAAATCTTTTGTTCGCTTTAGCGGCCGCTCAATCCCAGGTGAGGAAACCTCTAAACGATAGGCCTGTGTAATGGGGTCCGCCGTTTCCAGTAAATCGCTCAGCTTACGGCTAATTAACTCGCAATCGTCCAAATCCACACCGTCTTCGCCTTCTTTGTCCAGAAACAGCCGTAAATACCATTCGGCCCCTTCTTTTACATACTCCACATCAATTAACTCCAAACCGTTTTCCAAAACTACCGGCTCCGCCATTTTCCAAATTGTATCTTCAATTTTTCCCATCTGCGCCACCTCCTAATCTATCTTAAATTAAAATTTACAGAAATCCTCCGATATAAACAAGAAAGAGCGGGATAACCCCACTCTTTTGGCAAAAATCTCTTCGGTTGTATTTATCATACCATAATCCACAGCAGATAGCAAGTAAAAATTCACATTTATTCCCGCAGTTTTGCTGCCTCTGTCAATTTTTCTAAGGCTTTTTTCTCAATACGGCTCACATAAGAGCGCGACACATTTAACTGCGCCCCGACTTCCTTCTGCGTGATAGGTTCCTCGCCATTTAAACCATACCGTAGTTCCAGCACTTTGCGCTCCCGTTCCGTCAGGCAATGTAATTTCTGCAGCAGATGTTGGTATTCGCAGCTTATCTCCACCGTTTCGGCTACCATATCGCCTTCCGTCCCAAGAATATCCCGCAGGCTGATTTGATTTCCATCCCTGTCGGTACCGATGGGTTCGTTCAGTGACACCTCACACTTGCGTTTTTTCTGCGCGCGCAGATGCATTAGGATTTCATTTTCTATACAACGGGCGGCATAGGTGGCCAACTTCACCCGTTTATCCGGCTTAAAAGTATTGATACCCTTAATCAGACCGATGGTTCCAATGGATATTAAATCATCCTGGTCCTCTGCTGTGCCGTCAAATTTTTTTGCAATATGGGCCACTAGCCGCAGATTGTGGCGAATCAATAAATCCTTGGCCTCTTGGTCTCCCTCCTGTAAACGCTGCAAGCATTTTGCTTCTTCCTCCTCGCTCAACGGCTGCGGAAAGGCGTTTTGCGTCATATAGCCTGTCAACAGCGCCAATTGTTTTACCAGTTCCAGTAACAAATTGCTCCCTCCTGTTCCAATGCTATTATCACCTTATGTCAAAATGCTGTCCCATTATGAGGAATTTGACAAAAAAGGCCAGGCTTTTACCGTTGCCAGATAAAAACAAATTGGAAAGTACAGAAGGAACTATAGAAAAAATTCAGCAATCGTTCGACTGCTGAAACCTAAACAGTGCTGCCGCTTTACGATTTTCTATCGTTCATGCGACAGCACCTTCTTTTGTGCTTTCATTTTCTTTTTTGCGTTACCCTAATATTTTAAATACCCTTCCAGCTTGCTTGATCCTGATCTACAGCGTTGCCACCACCTGGTTCAGTTCAGAGTCATTGGAGAGTGGTTCAAGTTTTTTCGTAAAGTCTAAAACCAGATATATCATTGGTTAGTATTATCATTGGTTATTATGATATAGCAAAAATTCGGGTACAACAGAGCTTTCTGCCCTGTTATACCCGAACTACTATAAACAAAAATTGATACCCTGCGTATTTTGAGGGCGTTCATTTTCTTGTTCATCCAATTAATGATTTTGTTAAGATCGTTCTTATTTTTTCTGCTGGTATTTCATTTAGACTGTTTAATACTCTATTTCCTGGAGGTCATTTTGAAGAGACCGCCGTATACGATTATAATCTGTACTGATTTTTGCCTGAGAACAATTTAATTCTTTCGCAAGTTCTACCTGACTTTTTAGCTTATAAACCAAGCTTAAAAAAATATATTGCTCTCTTCTTTTATAATTTCTAAGAAGTCTATATACTACATCTTTCAATTCTTTCTGCAAAATCTGATCTTCAATAGACAGCGTTCCTACAGACTCTTTGAACTCTAAAATTTGAATATTTTCTCCACCAGACCATTCCTCTCCGTCTTTCACAATTGCATCATACGAAATAGGTGTTTCCAATGGCATCCGCTTTTGGGCATTGCTCCATCTTAACAGCTCATTGATTTCATTTTTCATTAAAATTTGGATATAGGTAGTAAACCGCGTCCCTTTCTTAGGATTATAAGTAAAGAAAGCGTTCCAAAAAGCTTCTGAAGCTACTTGATATAAATCTTCTTGATCCATAGAACAATCTTTCAGATAAGAATATTTAGCTACTAATGCAATAATAAGTCCATCATTTTCATTCATGAACTGTAATTTTTGTTCATTACTCCAACTTTTGGTATCAGGGTAATATTTGCTTCCTATTGCTTCTGCATTCACTGATGTTTTCATCCTAAATATCCCTTCTTTCCAAATAGGTTCTGTTAAGTTGAAATATATAGTCAACCGCTCAAACATAGGATATACTAGAGTAAAGGGCATTACCAAAAATCTCCCACGAAAGGAGC
>CABQBF010000116.1 GCA_902462325.1 uncultured Peptococcaceae bacterium | reverse complement strand
CGTTTTGTTTTCTGTGCTACACTATCCATGGCGATTGAGTCCTTTCATTGGATTTGGTGTGGTAACTTTATTCTAATGAACTCAATCGCTTTTTTCTACCTATTTTTGGTCTCACATCTATTGTAACGCTACACAATTAAATAAAAATTTTTCAAATTACCTCTTTACAAGTTTTCGACCTGGTGATATAATGATTAGCATTGTAGCGAGACATTTAAAATGAGTCGTCAGCGTCATCTTTACAATTTCATATGCGGAAGTGGCTCAGTGGTAGAGCATCGCCTTGCCAAGGCGAGGGTCGCGAGTTCGAATCTCGTCTTCCGCTCCATATTTTTTGCTCAACGATGATATCTGCGGAAACGCGGACATCATCGTTTTTTGTTATTGCCAATATGATGAAAAACCATCTCAGCATGCTTTATTACATCATGATAACTTTTCGTTTCGCCAGGAATGCGCTGAAAAATAAAAGGCGCCGCTTTTTTGCTTGTTCTGTATGCATTGCAATGTTATAATATAAAAAGGGAGGTGTTTTCCATGGAAGAAAAACTGGACAGAATTCTGTTATTGTTAGCAAACATGGATAAAAAGCAGGATGAACTGCAAAAAGATATGAAAGATTTGAAACAAGACGTCTCCGTTTTAAAAAATAATTTAGCTACTGTCATGGAAGCGATAAATGCAACCAATCATGACCTAAACTCTAAGATCGGTGCAGTTGATAGAAAAGTCAATATTGCCGCTGGTGATATTTTAGAATTACGTGCCGCTAAATAGTCTAGTATGGAGGTGTTTCCTATGGATATGAATGATACTTTAATGTTAATTCTGTCAGAATTAAAAGATATAAAAAGCGATATTTCTGAATTAAAACAGGATGTAAAAGAGTTGAAGCAAGGACAATTTGAAACAAAGCAAAATCTTGCTACTGTTCTGGAAGTCGTGAATGGGACCAATGAGAATATTGCTGCGCTGGAAAATCAGAATAAGGAATTATCAGGCTTAACAGATAAAAATATTTGTGATATAGCCAGATTGCAGTTGAAAATGGCGAAGTGAGCCATATCATCTACTGTGAAGGAGCGATGGGGATTTTTTGTCGGGATCTTCAAGAGGGAAGACTGTATCGTGTTGGAAAGAGTTATTTTACTTCTGTCCTGTTTAGAAGTTGCTTTAGATTTTTGATGTAGAATATAGTTTACAGTAAAAAGCCGCCCGTTATCTGTGTTCTGGCAGATAACGGGCGGCTTTTTTCTTAATGCATGGAGCGGAATAACCCGGTGACTTTCCCGGCTAATTCTACTTCGGTGACATAGATTGGATCCATGGCGTCGTTTTCCGGCTGTAGGCGAATACGGCCTTTTTCCCGGTAAAAAGTCTTTACGGTGGCTTCTTCGCCAATCACGGCTACCACGATATCGCCGTTATTGGCTACCTTTTGCGGCGTTACGATTAGCAAGTCGCCGTCAAAGATGCCGGCATTAATCATACTGTCGCCTTTTACGCGCAGCATGAAGGAATTGTTGCTGCGAATTAAGTGCATGGGAAAGGTGATGGTGTCTTCGACATTCTGACTGGCCAGAATGGGCGTCCCGGCGGCTACTGCGCCGATAATCGGCACGTTAATCATTTCATCGAAAGGTTTTTCTTCTTCGTAGAACGCATCCATTTCGTCGTTTGTTTTCAATACCATGATAGCTCTTGGTTTGGTAGGGTCCCGGCGAATGTAGCCCTTTTGCTCTAACTGGGTAAGATGATTGTGTACAGTGGAGCTGGATTGCAGCCCTACAGCCTCGCCAATTTCCCGTACCGACGGCGGATAGCCTTTGAGATTGATTTGACGGACAATATAATCTAAAATTTCGGCTTGCCGTTTGCTGAGCCCCCGTTCTTTTGTTCTCATAGTTTACACTCCTTATTATAAAATCATAAATATATGGCGCTTATATATGGTTCTATTATATAATAAAACGCCGAGGAATGCAAACTTTTGTTCTTGAAAAATGGCAAATTTTTTCTGGATATTTTAACAGGCAGGTTCCGTTGATGGGTTGCTGATTTGTGCAGCCTTAGGCGTTTTTTATTTTTTTGGAAAAAACTTAGGAAAAGGGCTTTACAAATGCAGCGATTTCGAGTATTATATTAAAGGTAATTTGCGCCTGTAGCTCAGTGGATAGAGCACTGGCCTCCGGAGCCAGGTGCGTTGGTTCGATTCCAATCAGGCGTATTGAAAAATGCTTCACTGCAAGTAGCGGTGGAGCATTTTGTCTTATCGGTGGATGAAAAAAATACTAACGGGCTGAAGAAAAATCTGTTATAATGAAAGCGCAGAGATAAAAACACAGTCCGGTTGGTAGTCCGGGCGTCCTGCTCAGGATCAGTAACCTGCCTCCTTGGTTGTCCCTTCTTTGTGTACGTGTCAGGAAAGGAGGGATTGCTTTGGAACAGGTCACAGCTACGTTGACGGTACTGTTTGCAGAGCCGTTCTGGATTGGGGTGTATGAACGCACCGACCAATTGGGCTATCGGGTTTGCCGTACCGTTTTTGGCGCTGAGCCTTCCGATGGTCAGGTTTATGACTGGTTGGAGGGAAACTTTCGCCGTTTGTCCTTTACGCCGGTAATGGAACAGGAAACGGTGCAGCAGACAGTGCGTAATCCAAAACGGTTGCAGCGGCAAATTGGAAAGGCATTGCGGCAGACAGGCGATATAGGCACCAAAGCTCAGAAAGCCTTAAAACTGCAGCAACAGCAGGCCGTTCTGGATAGGAAGACGCAGCAAAAACAGCGTCGGGAGGAACGGCAACAGCAGCAGTATGCGCTCCGTCAGCAAAAGAAGAAAGCAAAGCACCGCGGACGGTAGTCAAAGCAAAATAAGCGTGATAAAAACGATAGGAAACGGGGAAGGCAGTTTCTATCGTTTTTTATTTTTTTAAGAACATTTGCTTTCTTTTACGGATAAGTAATGGTATAATAAATCGTCTTGAATAAGATTTGTCTGGGGTGAGAATATGAGTAAGAGCAAAAAGCTAGAGAAAGAATCGACAGTCAATATTACCCATGTGTTGTTAGGGATCGGCTTATTAGCCTTAACCATTTATACAGGCTGGATTATTTTTCAGGCGCCCTCTGGCGCTGGCATGGACATTGGTGCTTATGGCGCCCTTTTGCAAGAAAAAATGGGCTTTTTAGGCGGTTTGATTTATCTTTTGATGCACGGGCTGATGGGCCGGGGCATTGTGTTATTTCCGTTTTTGCTTTGCCTGTGCGGGCTGTGCCTGTTATCCGGTAAGCATTTCACCCAAATGCAGGTGACAGGCGGCGTGCTGGCAGGATTGACAGTGCTGGCTGTATTGCACATGAACATCACCTATATCGACGCCAAAGATGATTTGCTGCTGGGGTTATCCGGCAATGGCGGCGGAGTGATTGGCGCGGCGTTGTCGCTGGTGCTGCAGAAGGCGCTGGGCACAGTAGGCGCTTATATCGTGCTGTTTTGCGTGGCTATGATTGCGGTGGTGTTGATTGCCCAGGGGGCTGTATTGGGCAAAGGCGGAGACTTTTTTGCCACTGTTCAGCAGCGGTTGGAGCAAATTAAGGAAGCTCTGCTGCATTTTATTTTTATTGAAGAGACCGATGACGACTATGAGGAAGATGTGAGAACGCCTGTTGAAAAAACGGAACCGGTGAAGAAAAGCAAGAACAAGGGGACGGTGCAGCGTGTGGAACCGAACCCTGCTTCCGATAAGAAAGCGTCTGTACAGCAAAAGCAGCCTAAGCAGAAAGAAAAAAAATGGGGCCGCTTGAAAAGTTTTTTTGTAGAAGAAGAACAGCAGGAGCCGACAAATCTGCGGGCCCGTTATACAGGCACCGAATATGTAGTAATTCCGAAAGAAAAACCGGTAATTTTGAGCAGTTTGGTGGAAATTCATAAGGCGTTGGACGAACAGGAGCCCAGAGTGGGGCTTAGCCCACGGGAGCCCTTGGTTGAAGAGCCGTACTACATCCAGGATTCGGTGGAGGATTTCCAGCAGTTGTTGGAAAAGCGGCAGGTGAAGCAGTCGGAAAAAGCCACGGAGCCAAAAGAAGCGGTAAAACAAAAACCGCAGAAACCTGCAGCGAAAGAAGCGACCAGCGCAGCGCCAGCGGAAATTGTGACAGCGGAGGCTTCGACAGAAGCTGTGCCAGAGAATGCAGCGGAACCGGTGCCAGAACAGCCGGAAGACGGTGTATATCATTTTCCGTCTATTGATTTGCTGGAGGAAAACAAAAATGCTGCCAGCGGGAAAAACATGAATGAAATCATGCAGAATGTGGAGCGGTTGGAGAAAACACTGAGCGATTTTGGCGTAAAGGGTAAAATTGCCGATGTGAGCTGTGGACCGGCCATCACCCGTTATGAATTTCAGCCGGCGGCTGGCATTAAGGTGAGTAAAATTGTCAATCTGGCCGACGATATTGCGCTGAGTATGGCGGTGGCCGGCGTGCGTATTGAAGCGCCTATCCCCGGCAAGGCGGCGGTGGGCATCGAAATTCCCAATAAGTCCACTACCACAGTTTGCCTACGGGAGTTGATTGAAAGCGATGCTTTCCAGAACAGTAAATCAAAATTAACAGTGGCATTGGGCAAAGACATCAGCGGGCAAGCGGTGGTGGCCGATTTATCCAAAATGCCCCATCTGCTTATCGCCGGATCGACTGGTTCGGGGAAATCGGTTTGTATCAACACATTAATTAACAGCGTTTTGTATAAAGCTACGCCCGATGAGGTAAAATTCGTAATGGTGGACCCCAAAAAGGTGGAATTGGGCAATTATAACGGCATTCCCCATCTGATTTCGCCGGTGGTGACCGACCCGAAAAAGGCGGCTTCTGCTTTGCGGTGGGCGGTGCAGGAAATGGACCGTCGCTATGAAGTGTTTGCGGCGAACGGCGTAAAGGATATGCCGCGGTTCAATAAATTATCGGAGGAACGGATTGCCGCTGCGCAGACAGAGGAGGAAAAAGCGGCTATTGAAGTGATGCCTTATATTGTGGTGCTGATTGACGAGTTGGCCGATTTGATGATGGTGGCTCCGGCTGATGTGGAAGATGCTATTTGCCGCTTGGCCCAATTGGCGCGGGCAGCCGGGATTCATTTAGTGGTGGCTACGCAGCGGCCTTCGGTGGATGTTATCACCGGCATTATCAAGGCCAATATGCCCTCCCGCATTGCTTTTGCGGTGTCGTCTCAAACCGATTCCCGGACAATTTTAGATATGGGCGGCGCTGAAAAATTGCTGGGCCGGGGCGACATGCTGTTTTATCCGACCGGTATGCCCAAACCGCAGCGGGTGCAAGGCGTCTATGTTTCCGATAAGGAAATTGACCGTATTGTGGAGGCGGTAAAAATACAGGGCCAGCCGGTTTATAACGAAGAAATTGGTACGGCGGCTGTTAGTGCCGAAAGCAACGATGAAACAGAGGAAGATTGGGACGATTTAATTCCGGAAGCCACCAAGCTCTTTATTGAAAATGGACAAGCTTCGATTTCTTTATTGCAGCGCCGGTTCCGTGTGGGCTATACCAGAGCGGCCCGCATTGTGGATCAGATGGAGCAGCGAGGACTGGTAGGCCCCTATGAGGGCAGTAAGCCCCGTCAGATTAAGGTGACCATGACGCAGTATCTGGATATGGTGGAAAATGGCGAGCTATAGAAATGACGGCGTGTTATAAAACGCGCAAAAGCAGTGGTAAATTGTGAAGTAATAATTACAAAATGATTAATATTTTGTAATGGCCTTGTAGGAATTCTGTCAAATATGATATAGTAAAAACGGAACCTAGATAAAATTTGGAGGTGACAGATTTGCAGGGAATTGGGGAAATTCTAAGAAAAACAAGAGAAGCGAAGGGAATTACCCTGGATGAGGTTGCAGAAACAACGAAAATCCGTCGTAAATATTTAGAAGCCATTGAGCAGGAGGATTTTCAAAGCCTGCCTGGGGAAGTGTATGCCAAAGGGTTTGTCACAGCCTATTTAAAATATTTGGATATTAAGGAACGGCCCGACGTGGTGGAACTTATGCAGAAAAAGCCAACGCCGCAGCCAGAAGCATCCGCTCAGGTAGAAGATGAAGCAGAAAAAGAGCGGCGAACCCGTGTCAGCCGTAAGACCAGTCAAACTGTCAAGCGCCGGAAAACGCCGGCAGCCAGCTTTGAAGAAAAGCCGCTGAGTAAAAAGAGCTCCATGATTATTATTTTAAGTGTGGTAGCTATCATTTTGTTGTTGGCGTTGCAATGGTTTTATACAAAAAGCCAGCAGGATAATTTGCCGCCCGAAAACGACGTGCAGCAGGAGGAACAGCAAGACGACCAGCAGCAAGGGGAAAACGGTCAGCCTGAGGACGGCAGCCAGACTCCAGATGATCCGGTAGCGTGGCAGGAGCCGGTAACGACCGTGTATGACGGCGTGGAGATGCATCTGGAGATTTTGGACTTAAATGCCAATACCACCGAACAGTGCTGGATGCAGATTACGGTAGACGGTCAAAAAACCGAATTGACGATGTCTGAGGGTCAAGTCCAGGATTTGAAAGCCACCGACAGTATCCAACTGAATTTGGGCAATGCCGGCGTGGTAAAAGTGACCGTCAATGGTCAGGATTTGGGCACAATGGGCAAGCAGGGTCAAGTTGTAAAACGGGAATTCAAAGCGGAAGATTATGTGACAACGGGGCAGTAAAATAGTTGTTTTGCTGCCAATCTGGTGGTAAAATAAACAGGGGCAGACGCCCTCATCGGGATAGCGCGATGGAGGCGGCCTCTGTTTTTTATTGCGTTGTGTCCGGCTATTTTGCGGCCGGATGCAGGCATAACAGTACCAATTCTATGAATTCTTAATTGATAGCGAGAAATAAAAGAAAGAAGGTTATCGTTTGCAGAAAGTGAGTATTCTATCGCTGGGCTGCGCCAAAAATCTGGTACACAGTGAAACCATGATGGGCTTGTTTCAGCAGCAGGGCTATGGATTGACAGAGCAATATGACGAGGCGGATATCATTATCATCAACACCTGCGGCTTCGTCAATGCAGCAAAAGAAGAATCCATCAACGCCATTTTAGAGATGGCGCAGTGGAAACAGGACGGCGCTTGTAAGCTCCTGGTGGCAGTGGGTTGTCTGGTGCAGAAATATGCGCAGGAATTGGCCGATGAACTGCCGGAGGTAGATATTTTTGTAGGCACCAACGATTATCGGCAAATTGTGTCCATTATCAAGCAGCATCAGGAGAAGCAGGAAATCTATGTGCATAACCGTTGGACAGAGGAAAGCAAGCTGAACAATGCGCCGCGCATTTTAACGACACCGGCCCATTACGCATATCTGCGCATTTCAGAGGGCTGTGATAATAATTGCACTTACTGTGTCATTCCGGAGATGCAGGGACCATACCGTAGCAAAACCATCGAGCAAATCAAAACAGAAGCGCTGCAGTTGGCTGAGCAGGGCGTTACCGAGCTGGTTTTGGTGGCGCAGGATACCAGCTATTACGGCAAGGATTTGTACGGGCGCTTTGCGCTGGTGGATTTATTAAAAGAGCTGGCAGCCATTGCCCAAATCCGTTGGATTCGGTTGCTTTATGCCTATCCCAACAATTTTGACGATGCGCTGATTGCTTACATCGCCAATGAAGAAAAAATTTGCAAATATTTAGATATTCCGCTGCAGCATGCCGATGATGAAATTTTAAAACGGATGAACCGGAAAATTACAGCGGCAGAAATCAAAAATCTCATTGTCAAGCTGAGAACGCAAATTCCCAATATCACCCTGCGGTCTACTTTTATTGTGGGCTTCCCTGGGGAAACAGAAGAACAATACCAGCACCTGCTCAGCTTTTTGGAGGAAATGAAGCTGGATTGTGTAGGAGCATTCCCTTATTCGCGGGAAGAAGGTACGCCGGCCGACCGTATGGAGGGCCATTTGGAGGAAGACGAAAAAGAAAAACGGGCAGAGAATCTGATGGATTTACAGTACGATATCATGTATCGCAAGCATGAGCAGGCCCTTGGGCAGCGCCGTATGGTCAAGGTGGATGAACTGAGCCCCGATATTCCCGGTCTGTTATTGTGCCGCAGCCAGGGCGAAGCGCCCGATGTGGACCCGTGGATTTTGGTATATGAAGCGGAAGACCATAGCTGGCAGCCTGGCGATTATTTTACAGTAGAGCTGACTGGCTTGGATGAATACGATTTTATAGGAGAGATTGTGCCATGAATTTGCCAAATAAATTGACGGTGGCCCGGGTTTGCATGGTGCCGCTGTTTATGGTTGCTTTATTGATTAATACCGAAACCTCCCGCATTGTGGCAACCATTCTGTTCGCGCTGGCCTCTTTAACCGACATGTTGGACGGTCAAATTGCCCGCAAATATAATTTAATCACCAATTTCGGCAAGCTGATGGACCCGTTGGCCGATAAAATTTTAACGGCGGCTGCCATG
>CABQBF010000115.1 GCA_902462325.1 uncultured Peptococcaceae bacterium | reverse complement strand
TTTTGACTGCGCAGCTCCTGCAGCAGGGAAAATCCATCGCCGTCGGGCAGCATGATGTCTAAAATGGCGCCGTCTAAGAGTTGACGGGAAAAAATCTGCCGGGCCTCCTGGCAGCTGGAGGCTGTGCTAAGATTGCGAAAACCGGCTTGAATGAGAATATTTTGAATCATTTGCAAAAGCTCTTTGTTGTCATCTACCAGTAAAAGCTTTAAATCGTAAAGTTCTTTCATCGTGTATCACCCAACAGTATTATACCCCATTTGCCAGCGCTTTGCAGCAGAACGCCGCAAATTTAAGGAAAATGTAAGGCTGCTGTCAACTGGCTGTAAGCAAGCCTCTGTATGATAAAGAACATAAAGGAGTGATGACAATGGAAGCTATTGTAACGACAAAAGGATTGAGTAAACGCTATGGCAAAATCAATCCCGTAAACCGTTTGAATTTATCGGTGCCGGAAGGAGTGATTTATGGATTTTTAGGTCCCAACGGTGCAGGAAAGTCTACCACTTTGAAAATGCTGTTGGGCTTGGTGCGGCCTACAGCAGGAGAGATTGCGTTATTTGGAAAGCCGTTGGAGCCGAGTAACCGTTTGACTCTGTTACAGCAAATCGGCGCTCTGATCGAATCGCCCAGCTATTACGGACATTTGAGTGGAGAAGAAAATCTGCGCATTTTGCAGAAGCTGCGCGACGTACCGGACCGCAACGTGCGGGAGGTGCTGCAGATTGTGCGGCTGGAAGAACACCGAGATAAAAAGGTGAGCCATTATTCGCTGGGTATGAAGCAGCGGTTGGGGTTGGCTGACGCTTTGTTGGCCTTTCCCAAGCTGCTGATTTTGGACGAGCCGACCAATGGCTTAGATCCGGCTGGCATTCAGGAAATGCGGGAGCTAATCTGTTCTCTGCCGGAGCGCTATGATATGACGGTAATCATTTCCAGCCATTTACTCAGTGAGATTGATCAGATGGCCAATGAGGTAGGGATTATCCGAGAAGGGAAGATGATTTTTCAGGGGCCGTTAAGCAGGCTGCATGCTATGGGGCAAAAGCGGCTGGCCTTGCGCACCGATGATAACAGCCGGGCCGAGATCTATTTGCGCAACAAGCAGGTGCCGGTGAAGCAAAAGGGACAATGGCTGCTGCTGCCCGATTTGGACGATGGCACCGTCGCCGCCTGCGGACGGTTGTTGCAGCAACAGCAAATCAGTTTGCTGCGCATTGAAGACCGGCAGAAAAGTTTGGAAGATATCTTCCTTGAACTAACAGGAGAGGGTGAAACAACGCTATGAAACAAGCAATCTCTTTGGAATTTGCCAAGTTGCGGGGCCGGTTTCTCTGGCTTTTGCCAGTTCTATGTTTGTTGGTGCAGGGCGCGTGGCTGTGGTGGAGTATGAGCAGTATGCGTCATCAGGAAATCGTGCAGGGCTGGCAGCATTATCTCTATCAGCTTCCTGCCATCAATGCCATTGTTTTGCCGGTGTTGATGGCGGTGATGGCCTCCCGCGTTGCGGATATCGAGCATAAAGGCTTGATGCTCAAGGAATTGTACACCATGCAGCCCAGGGGACAACTGCTGCTGGCAAAGCTAATTTTGGGCGGCTGGTATTTGTTGTGGCTCATGGCAGGACAAGTGTTTACCATGCTTTTCATCGGCCTTTATAAAGGTTTTTACAGTCCCATTCCCTGGGGATATTGGGGCTGCTACATTGTATTTACCTATGTGACAACGCTGTGTATCTATTTGGTGCAATTATTATTGTCGCTGTTTATCGTGAACCAGGCCATTCCTCTGATTATCGGTATTGCAGGCAGTTTCTGCGGCCTGTTCAGCCTGTTTCTGGCCAATCATCCGTTGAGTCGTTTGGTGTTGTGGACCTATTACAGTCAGCTATTTTTGTGCGGGATGAATTGGGATAAGGAAACCAGAATTACAGAGATGTATTGGATCGAGCCGGCCTGGGGCAGTTTTGCCTTGCTGACGGCGGGTTTTTTGCTGACGCTGTGGATAGGTTGGCGGCTTTTGGATCGAAAGGAGTGTTAACCATGTTTTTACGTGTGTTGGAGGCAGAACGGTTAAAAATGAAACATAGTCCCATCTGGCTGGCCTTTTTGCTGCTGCCGGTAATCCCGGCGGTACTGGGCACCTTGAACTATTGGGCAAATCGGGAGATTTTGCAAAGTCAATGGTATAGCCTGTGGACCCAGCATACCTTATTTAGCTGCTATTTTTTTCTGCCGGTTTTATTGGGGATTTATTGCGCCTGGTTATGGCGGCTGGAACATCAGCAGCATAATTGGAATTTGGTGCTGACCGCACCAGTGCCGGTGTTGTATCTTTATGAAGCCAAGCTGCTGATCATTGGCGGGTTGTTGCTGCTGACCCAACTATGGATTGGCCTGTTGTTTTTTCTATCGGGCAGTCTGTGCGGGCTGGCAGCGTCCTTTCCGCTGACGGCGGTTTTGAATTGGCTGGCTTGCGGCTGGCTGGGCGGCATGGTAATTTGTGCAGTACAGCTTTTGCTTTCTCTTTTGGTGCGCAGCTTTGCCGTGCCGGTGGGGATATCTCTGTTGGGCGGTATAGCTGCCTTGGCTGTAACGGCGAAAGGCTGGGGTGTTTACTTTCCCTACGCGTTAATGGCTATCGGGATGCGGGCCAACAATGCCGATGCCGCGTTAAGCTGCGGTTTTGCGCCTTTTTTGTTTTTCAGCATCAGCTATATGCTGTTGTTTGTGCTGCTGGTTTTGTTTTATCTGGGCAGGGCAGAGGTAGCGGCAAAAGAATAAAAAATTGTTGTTTTGCTGCAAAACTTGTGCAAAAACATCGGTAAACTGGCAATCCGTGCTGTAAATGCTGCATTTGCGCTGTATTTTGTGTTGTATTTTAATAGGATTGTGCTGTATATGCTGTATTTTTGCGGAAAACTAATTTTATAAAAAATAAATTGGTAAAGAAAAGATTGTAAAAATACAGCATTTTCAACATTAGCAGCACCAGCGCGCCTGAAATTCCTCATAAATGCAGAGATGACAAGCGTATGCTATGTGTGAAGGGGTTCGACTGTATGCGGAGTGCAGAGTGCGGCAGTTTTTTGATGGCGGAAAGCGAATGGTAAAGACAGTTCGGTAAGCCGGTTCGCGTTCCAGAGCGATAGAAGCGCTGTGTTTTTCTAAAATCTGTTTGGCTACAAACAGGCCCAGTCCACTGTACTGTTTGGTGCGGGAAATATCACCCTGATAAAAGGGTTCAAAGATTTTACCCTGTTCTTCGGCTGCAATGCCCACGCCGTTATCTTTTATCTGCACCTGATAGCAGGCAGCTAGACGATCTTGTGTTAACTTTTAAAATAAAATTGAGAACAAAGCAACACAATCAGCCCTGCAGATTTCCTGCAGGGCTGATTGTTATCTAAAATTAACTGAATAAACATAAATCTCAGGCCACCATTATTGGTTGAGAAGAAAGTTGATACTTACGCTGTATATTGCTGGCCGTAGTTAAAAGGCGTAGTACGGTATAAGCGGATTTTTGCTTGCAAGATGTCCGCTGTTTTGTAATAATAGAAAAATAACAACAATAACAATAACCGTATACGAAGGAGATTTCGGATGTCACTACAAGGAATTTTACTTTATGCCGCACGGGCGCTGCGGTTTGCTATTATCGTGGAACTGGTGTGGCTTTTTTATTATGGTATTCGCAGCGGCGGATGGCGTGGGCTGCAGAATGGGTTGCAAAGAAAGCAGTTTTTCTGGAGCAGTCTGCTGGTGTTTTATCTGGCGGCTTTGCTGCAGATTACGGTCATTCGCGGCGGTGTTAGTCTGGCTTCTGTGCTGGGGGCGCCCCATGATGGCAGCACGGTACAGTTGGTGCCCTTGTGGTATACCTTACAGCAAGCCAAAGGGGGTTGGTGGGCCATTGTTTATCCAATCTGCGGGAATGTGATGTGGTTTTTGCCGTTGGGCTTGTTGTTGCCCAAGCTTTGGCCGCAGCGGTTTGCCTGTGGCAGAGCGGTGCTTGGTGTGGCGTTGCTGCTGTCGGTTTCTATTGAAGTGCTGCAATGGCTATTTGGCAGCGGCATCAGCGATGTGGACGATGTGATTTTTAACGTGGCGGGTGCCTGGTTGGGTTGGTGTTTGGAACAGCAATTTCATACTATAAAAAGTTTCTTTCACTGGTAGGTAAGGAAAATTTAGATCAGAAAACGAATAAAGAAAAAAAGAGATTTTTGAAAGTTTGAATGGAGTGTGTTGCCTATGATTCAAATGTTGTTGTTGATTGCCATTGTCATTGTGGGCTGTATTTTATGTAACCGGATTTCCGACAAAATCGGCGTGCCGATGCTGTTGGCCTTTATTGTGTTGGGCATGGTGTTTGGCAGTGACGGTTTATTAAAAATTCAGTTTGACAATTTTAGCTTTGCCGAGCAGATTTGCTCCATTGCCTTAATTTTTATCATGTTTTACGGCGGCTTTGGTACCAAATGGAGTGAAGCCAAGCCTGTTGCGGTAAAAGCGGTGCTGCTTTCCACGCTGGGTGTCTTGTTTACCGCTGGGCTGGTAGGTGTGTTTTGTCATTATGTGCTGCATTTTTCCTGGCTGGAAGGACTGCTGTTGGGCGCGTTGCTGGGTTCTACCGACGCGGCTTCGGTGTTTTCCATTCTGCGTTCCCGTCAGTTGAACTTAAAGTATGGCACAGCGTCGTTGCTGGAAGTGGAGAGCGGCAGTAACGATCCCTGTGCCTATATGCTGACTGTTATGTTATTATCCATGATGGGTGCGGGCGGTCAGGAAATTTCCATTGCTTCGCTGATTTTTTCCCAGTTATTTTTCGGTTTGCTGTGTGGCGTGGGGATTGCGGCGGCAGCCATTGCAGTATTAAAACGGTTTGAGTTTGAAACGGAAGGGTTTAACGCCGCCTTTGTGGTGGCGGTGGCGTTGTTGTCCTATGCGCTGCCCTCCGTATTGGGCGGCAACGGCTATCTGAGTGCTTATCTGGTGGGGATGTTGCTAGGAAACAGCGATATTCCCGATAAAAAGGTGCTGGTGCATTTTTTTGATGGCGTAACCGGCCTGATGCAGATGTTGATTTTCTTCCTGCTGGGTTTGTTGTCCTTTCCGTCCCGTTTGCCGGCTGTAGCGCCGGTGGGCTTGCTGGTGGCGCTGTTTTTGACTTTTGTAGCCCGCCCTTTGGCGGTGGCTGTTTTGCTGACGCCTTTTGGCGCCAAAGTCAATCAGCAGCTCTTGATATCCTGGTCGGGACTGCGGGGTGCGGCGTCCATTGTGTTTGCCGTCATGGCCATCGTCAGCGGCGTACAAACAGAGAATGATATCTTTCATATTGTATTTTTTGTGGTGTTGTTCTCTATTTTATTACAGGGAACGCTGTTGCCCTTTGTGTCTTATAAGCTGAATATGGTGGATATTCACGGCAACGTCTTCCGCACTTTTACCGACTACAGCGAGGAAGACGATGTGGATTTTATCCGTTTAACCATCAAAGATGGTCATCCTTGGGCCGGACAGCAGATTAAAAATCTGGTGCTGCCGCCGGATTGCCTGCTGGTGATGATTATCCGCAGCGGTGAAACGCTGGTGCCCCGCGGCGATACGGAAATCTGCGCTGGAGATGTGATTGTGTTGAGCGCCTTGTCTTATCGGGATGAGCGAAATATCAAGCTGCGGGAAGTAATTGTCAAAGAAGGAGACCAATGGTGCGATAAAGAACTGGGCCAGGTGCGCATGCCCAAAGGCACTTTGGTAGTACTGATTCGCCGCGACGGCGAGTCCATCATCCCCAATGGCCGCACCAAAGTGCTGCAGGGCGATGTGGTGGTGATTAATAAGAGCAGCCGTCTGGCGGTGTAGATGGGGCTTGAACAGACGTAAAATCGTTTCAAAGGTCATCAAATCAGGATCGCGAATAAAATTGAAGTGCAGCAAATCAAACGTAACGTGCAGTAAAAAACAGAAAGAAGAATCCTACTATGAAAAATCTAAAAAAAGCATATTGCAGAACCTATCAAACAATTTTTAAACTGGCGTTGCCGGTTTTGCCTTATCGCAAGCCGCAGGTATTAAAAAAAGTGGATATGCTGCCGGCTTTGTTTGCCTCGCAGAAGGTGGAGCGGGTACTATTGGTAACTGATGCCAGCATTCGCGCTCTGGGCCTTACCAGCCATTTGGAGCAGGTGCTGGCACAGAAGCAAATTCAGTGCATTGTATATGATAAAACGGTAGCTAATCCGACTACCGTCAATGTGGAGGACGCCCGCATGCTGTATCTGAAACATGAGTGCCAGGCCATCATCGGCTTTGGCGGCGGTTCGTCCATGGATTGCGCTAAGGCAGTAGGGGCCCGCATTGTGAAGCCAAAGCAGAGTTTGGCCAAGATGAAAGGCATCTTAAAAATACATAAGCGGCTGCCGCTTTTGGTAGCCATTCCCACTACAGCCGGTACCGGAAGCGAAACAACTTTGGCTGCGGTGATTACCGACAGTGTGAGCCGGCACAAATATCCCATCAATGATTTTGTGTTGATTCCCCATTATGCAGTTTTGGATGCGGAAGTGACCCGCACCTTGCCGCAGCAGGTGACGGCCACTACGGGTATGGACGCGCTGACCCATGCGGTGGAGGCCTATATTGGCCGGTCTACCACCAGAGAAACCCGTCGGGATGCCATAGAAGCGGTTAAATTAATTTTCGCCAATTTGGAATTGGCCTGTGCCGATGGCAACAACATGACGGCAAGAGCCAATCTGTTGCGGGCATCTTTTTTGGCTGGCAGCGCTTTCACAAAATCCTATGTGGGCTATGTGCATGCAGTAGCCCATTCGTTGGGCGGTCAGTATAATGTGCCCCATGGTTTGGCCAATGCCGTATTGCTGCCTTATGTGCTGAAAGCCTATGGCGAGACGGTCGATTTCAGCCTGTATCGTTTGGCGGTGGCGGCGGGCGTTGCGGAGAAGGACGACAGTCCACAGATGGGCACCCGAAAATTTATTAACGCCATTGAAGCGATGAATGAGAAGTTGGGCATTCCCCGCACCATTGCGGGCATTCGGCAGGAAGATATTGAACAGTTGGCCCGCTATGCCGATAAAGAGGCCAATCCGCTTTATCCGGTGCCGAAGCTGATGGATGCCAAAGAATTGGAGCAGTTTTATCATGCAGTGATGGAGGAAACAACATGAACGAACCGGAAATTAAAAAAATTTTGGAGGACCAGAGAGCATTTTTTGCTAGTGGACAAACCCTGGCCGTAGAGTATCGCATTCAGGCATTGCAAAGGCTGCAGAAGGCAATCAAGCGGCATGAACGGCAAATTCATGACGCGCTGAGACAGGATTTAGGAAAGAGCAAATTTGAAAGTTATATGTGCGAGGTAGGGTTGACCTGTAGCGAGATTTCTTATATGTTGAAACATGTGAAACGGTATGCCGCAGAGCGGCCGGTGCTGACGCCGCTGGCCCAATTTGCTGCGAGGAGCTATACCAAGCCGGTGCCTTATGGCGTAACGCTGATTATGAGCCCCTGGAATTATCCTTTTATGCTGACGATGGAGCCTTTGGTGGACGCGCTGGCAGCAGGCAATACAGCCGTTTTAAAGCCCAGCGCCTATTCGCCTCATACCAGCGCTGTCATTCAAGAGCTGATTGCTGAATGCTTTGCGCCGTCCTATGTGGCAGTGGTGACCGGCGGACGACAGGAAAATACTTGTCTTTTACAGCAGCCCTTTGATTATATCTTTTTTACCGGTAGCCAGGCGGTGGGCAAAGAGGTGATGCGGCAGGCCGCCGAGCATTTAACACCGATGACGCTGGAGCTGGGTGGAAAAAGTCCCTGTATTGTCGATAGCTCCGCTAAAATTGAATTGGCTGCTAAGCGGATTGTGTTCGGTAAATTTTTGAATTGCGGGCAAACCTGCGTAGCGCCCGATTATATTTACTGCCATGCCGCCATTCACGACCAATTGGTGCAGGCGATTGTCGGACAAATTGAAAAGCAGTTTGGCAAACAGCCGTTGAAAAATAAAAATTATGGCAAAATCATCAATGAAAAGCATTTTTCCCGCATTAATGGCTTGATTGCACCGGAAAAAGTGGTGTGGGGCGGTCAGACGGAGCCGGAGCAGTGCCGCATTGCGCCTACAGTGCTGGATGATGTGACCTGGGACGACGCGGTGATGCAGGAAGAAATTTTTGGTCCGCTGCTGCCCATTTTAACCTATGAGAAGCTGGAAGAGGTGGTGCAGGTGGTCAACAACCATTCTCATCCTTTGGCATTATATTTATTTACCGAAGAGAAGAAGACTGTGCGGTACGTGACAGAGCGTTGTCAATTTGGCGGAGGCTGTATCAATGATACCATTATTCATCTGGCCACCAGCCGGATGGGCTTCGGCGGCGTGGGTGCCAGCGGGATGGGCGCTTATCATGGAAAAGTAGGCTTTGAAACCTTTTCCCATCGTAAAAGTATGGTAGATAAAAAAACATGGATGGATTTGGCCATGCGGTATCAGCCTTATCA
>CABQBF010000114.1 GCA_902462325.1 uncultured Peptococcaceae bacterium | reverse complement strand
ACTAGCCACAGAGGCAATTTTAACGATGGGGAAATCTGCCCGCCTCCCATGTTAAAGGACACCATCTGAATACCGTAATATAATACAAAACCGCAAAAAATAAAACAGCCTGCATCATCTAAAAGCCGTATAAATTTTACAAAAGGCGCAGACTTCACCCGAAAAATAACATCTACACCAAAATGACTTTCCCGCCGGAAAGCATTGGCTGCCGCTAAAAAGGTAGTCCAAATGATTCCATAACGGATGGCTTCCTCTGCCCAGGAAATCGTGGGAAGAACAGCATAGCGACTGGCATACCGCAAAATAACATTCACAAACAGCAAAATTGTAATGGCAAGCACAATCAACGCCAGCATGTTATCTTCCAGCCAGATTAATTTATCTGTCAGAGTTTTGTTCTTTTTTTCTTCCATTCTTGTTTACCCCTCCTCTTATTTATGAAAGGAACCTATTTTATGTAACTGCAGATGGCGCCACTTCTCCGTCATGCAGCAAAACATGAAAGAAGCAGAGAGAACCGCTGCACCTGCGAAACACTCTCTGCTCAACAATAAAAACTTAACAGTCCTTGCGTTAATTACAGAGCTGCAAATGCCTCCTGCAGTCTCTGAACATAATCGGCCTGCCATTCGCTGCCGGCTGTCTGGCTGTCATATACAGGCTGTACAGTTGCTTTGAATGCTTCAATTTCTTCTGGTGTTAATTCATAGTAATTTACACCTTCTGCATTTTTTACAACATCCAGATACTGCTGTTCCTGTTCTGCATAAGCCTTACGGGTTTCCTGACGGCCATAAGCTTCTGCTTCAACGATTGCTTCCTGAACATCTTCTGGCAGACTGTTGAACCATTTCAGGTTTGTCATCAGAATGTAGGTCATGGTACCATGATAGGACTGAATAATCTGGCTCTGTACTTCCTGATAGTTATTCAATACAATCGTCTGAATTGGGTTTTCTTCCCCATCTACAGTGCCTTGTTCCAATGCGCTGTACAGTTCACTGTAAGCGATTGGAGTTGCAATGGCACCCCAGTTTTCGTATTGTGCCTGCAGCAATGGAGATTCCATAATGCGGATTTTCATACCCTGGAAATCGGCTGGACTATGGATTTCTTTGCCATTGGTGGTGAACAGCTTGTAGCCTTCAAACCAGAAGCCTAAACCTTTGAAGCCGCCTGTTTCCAGTCTATCCAATGCTTCACGGCCCAGTTCGCCGTCTAGCACTTCAAAAATCTGTTCCCGGTCTGCTGGCAGCAGGTACGGAAAATCAATTACTTTAATGTCATCCACGAATGGAGTCACAGTAGATACTGGCTGCATGGTGATATTGATATCACCAATCTGAGTTGCTTCTGCCTGTTCACGCAGATTGCCTCTCTGCTGTGCAGGGTACAATTCTACAGAAATACGGTCTTCACCCAGTAATTCATATAATTTGTCTACCATAGCCTGCGCACCAATGCCTTCTGGCGATTCAACTGGCTGGTTGTGACTGAACACGATTGTAATCTTTTCGCCTCCATCAGCATTGGCCTGCTGATCCTGCTGTGCATCTTTGTTGCCGCCACAGCCGGTCAGAGCTACTGCTGCAATCAATAAGGTGCTGGCAAAAATAGCAGCTAATCTTCTTTTTTTCAAAATTTCCCTCTCCTTTTTTGGATAAAATAACTTCCCTCGCCCATACAACCGGGCCTATGGCCGTTCCGCAGCGGTGCAGTCTGCATAGTGCAACAACCATATATATCTGTTATAAGTATATAACAAAATAAAAAATCGTACAAGCTATTCGAAAAAAAATATACAAGATAATTTTTCTAGGTTATGAGGCGTCTATTGATTAAAACATCGCAGATAAAAGAACGATCCATTTGGCAGAAATTTATAAGGAACTATCATAAAAATTTATTAAATCATCAGTTTTTGTAAAGAATAGCATAGAGATATCGCGCAACGCATAACTTTAGTAGGAGGTGACTATTTGAAAATTCAATGGAAAAACTTGGCGATCTGTCTTGTTATACCACTTGCTGCCGGCGGTTTATCTGCGCTTTTGACCAAAACCGGTATGGAGGCCTTCGAGACCATCAACAAACCGAGCCTAACTCTACCGGACTGGATATTCCCCGTGGCTTGGACAATTCTATATATCCTTATGGGAATTGCCTCCTATCTGGTGTCTATATCCAGAAAGCCAACTCGTATTGCACTGGCTGTATATGGCATGCAGCTTGCTTTTAATTTTTTGTGGTCTATTATCTTTTTCAATCTGGGACTATACCTGTTTGCGTTTATTTGGCTTGTACTGTTGTGGCTGCTCATTCTGGCAACGGCTATCCTGTTCTATCCAATAGCAAAACCTGCCGGATATCTGATACTTCCGTATCTGTTATGGGTGACCTTCGCAGGCTATTTAAACTATTTCATTTACCTTTTGAACTAAAAAGCAAAAAAACTCTATGAGGGAAACGAACCACATAGAGTTTTTTGTTTATGAAATATCAATTATAGTTTCTTGAATGTTTTCTCATGGCGCACTGCCACGCAACAACATCGCTTTTTATCTTCTCGATATCATCTATATTTTATGCAGTGTAAACGGTTACGCCATCTTTGATGGTTTCTAATACTTTAATATCTTTGATCGCCATTGGATCTACTTTTAATGGATTGTCGCTCAAGATTACCAAATCGGCCCGTTTGCCCGGCTTGATAGAACCTTTTTCATTTTCTTCAAAATATTCATAAGCTGCATTAATAGTAACGCCTTTCAAGGCATCATACACGCCAATTCTCTGGTCAGCGCCAATCACTGCGCCGCTGCGGGTAACACGATTTACTGCTGTCCATACAGCATGCAGCATATCAGGGCGAACAACCGGTGTGTCGGTGTGGAAGTTATATACCAAACCTGCATCCAGTGCGTCTTTTGCTGGACTTACCCGACTGCCGCGAACTGGCCCGAAGTTTTTCATGTGTACATCGCCCCAGTAATTGACATGGCCTACAAAGATAGATGGAATCATTTTCAACTGGGCCATTTTTTCAATCTGGTCTTTCCGGGCAGTCTGGCAATGAATCATGGTGAACCGCAGATTTTCTTTGTTAGGATTATCAGACAATGGCAGCATTTTTTCGATAGCGCCCAGATACTGATCTCCGGCAGCATCGCCGTTGCAGTGGGCTAAAATCTGCATATTATCGTCCAAAGCCTGTTTTACATAGCCTTCCAAGTCTTCTGTTTTTACGATTGGCACGCCGTATTCGTCGCTGTCTTCATAGGGCTGGGTCATCCAAGCAGTTCTAGCCTGTGGGGAACCATCCAACACAATTTTATAACCGCCAATTTTTACATGGCCTTTATACTGACCGCATAAATCCTTATATTCCACCATAATATCATGGGTCTTAGGGCTGCAGCTTTCATAAGCGACGATGTCTGTTTTTAATAGCCCTGCCTGGTCGAAGGCCAACAGCATTTTGATAACGCCGTCATCGGAGCCGCCGTCCTGCACGGTAGTAATCCCGTTAGATACATACATCTGCTGAGCGATTGGGAATAACTGGCCCATCTTCTGCTGCATAGAAGTAAAAATACCGCCAATCAACCCGTAGGTTGCAGCTTCTGCCAGATACCCATTCAAACGGCCATCTTCATAACGGCCAATTTCACCGCCAGGAATATCAGCCATGTCATCCGTATAATTGACTTTGGCCAAAGCCATGCTGTTGGCAACGATCATATGCACCGATACATGCAGAATGGTAATTGGATGCTCGGTGGATACCTGGTCTAACAAGTCACGATGCGGGGTAGCCTGTTCTGCCAGGAAGTTTTCATCATAGTTATAGCCTACAATCATTTCGCCGGCAGGCACTTGACGTTCGTCCTTGTATTTTTTCAAGGCTGCCACGATTTCTGCAAAATTGTTGCAGGTGGATAAATCACACAAATCGGCAAACATAGGCGCCATAGAAGCGGCGTGGCTGTGTGGATCGATGAAAGATGGCATCAAGGTTTTCCCCTGCAAATCCACCAACTCACAGTCTGCACTTTTCTGAGCAGCAACATCATCATAAGCGCCTGTAGCTTTGATTTTGCCATCAGCGACTAATACTGCTTGTACAACATCACCTTCGCCTTCCATGGTAATGATGTCGCCATTGAAGAATAATTTTTCCATAAATAGAACGCCTCCTGTAAAAATATATAAAATTCTTAATAGATATAACGCTTCCTAATATATTTATTATACAAAAAAATATGATAAATAAATAATATCTTTTTTAAAATGATAATATAAATTTATGTGTATGGATTTTCTTAGAAAACCCATACACATAATCAATTTAACACGTGTATTTAATTTATTTCATCTGATAAACAGTTTCCCCATCCTTTATAGTTTCCAACACTTGAATATCTTTAATGGTCATCGCATCTACTTTTAATGGATTGTCGCTCAGGATTACTAAATCGGCCCGTTTGCCTGGCTTGATAGAACCTTTCTCGTTTTCTTCAAAATATTCATAAGCCGCATTGATGGTAATAGCTTTTAAGGCGTCATACACGCCAATCCGCTGGTCGGCGCCAACCACAACGCCTTTGCGGCTCACCCGATTGACCGCGCTCCAAACGCTGTGCAGCATATCCGGCTTGGTTACAGGTGTATCGGTGTGGAAATTATAAACCAAGCCTGCATCCATGGCGTCTTTTACAGGGCTGATATAATTGCCGCGCACCGGGCCCAAATTTTGCAGATGTACGTCGCCCCAATAATTGACGTGCGCCACAAAAATAGAAGGAATCATCTTCAACTGCACCATTTTTTCAATCTGGTCTTTCCGCATAGTCTGACAATGAATCATGGTGAAACGTAAATTTTCCTTATTGGGATTTTCCGACAAAGACAGCATTTCTTCATAGCAGCGCAAGAACTGGTCGCCAGCGGCGTCGCCGTTGCAATGCACCAACGTCTGCATATCATCCTCCAACGCTTGCTTCATATATTGTTTTACTTCATCGTCCTGAATAATCTGTACGCCGCAAGCGTCGCTGTTTTCATAAGGTTTGCTCAGCCACGCGGTTCTAGCTTGCGGAGAGCCGTCCAGCACCAGTTTATAACCGCCGATTTTTACATGGCCTTGGTACTTCTTGCATAGTTCAGGATTTTCGGCGGCAACCTTGTGCGCTTCTGCCTGGAAGGTTGGATACGCTACCACATCCAGCTTTACCATACCAACCTGGTCGAAGCCTGTCAGCATTTTCAGACAGTCGGCATTGGAAGCGCCGTCCTGCACAGTGGTAACGCCATGGGATAGATACATCTGCTGCGCCACCGGCCACAACTGTACCACTTGGCTTTGCAGTTCGCCAAACGCCAGCCCCAAAAGCGGATACATCGCAGCCTCGGCCAAATAACCGTCTAAACGGCCATCTTCATAACGGCCAATTTCACCGCCAGGAATATCGGCCATATCATCGGCAAAGCCTAAATTTTTCAACGCCAGGGAATTGCCTACCGCCATATGGACAGAAACATGCACTACAACCACAGGATGCTCTGTAGAAACCTGATCCAGCAAATCCCGATGGGGATGACGGGCTTCTGCCAAGAAGTTATTATCATAATTCACACCGATGATAGTCTTCCCTGCCGGAATTTGATGCTCAGCCTGATAAGCCTTTAACGCTGTTACAATATCGGCAAAATGATTGCAGCCAGATAAATCACACTGACTGGCAAACATAGGCGTCATAGTGGCATGTCCATGGGCGTCAATAAACGAAGGCATCAAGGTTTTTCCCTGCAAATCCACCAGTTGGCAAGCATCGGATTTTTGCGCCGCAACTTCATCATAAGCGCCGGTTGCTTTAATCTTGCCCTCTGCCACCAACACAGCCTGCGCATAATCGCCTTCTCCTTCCATCGTAATAATATCACCGTTAAAATATAATTTTTCCATCGCACCTAACCTCCACTTTTTAATTTATAAATAATATGAATTTATTTTATAATTTTATTATACAGAAAAATAGAAGCGGCGAATACTATCAATTTATGAATGGATTTGGTGATTTTCATATATAAAATTTGATTTTTCTACTAGCAATCGGCGCTTTGCTAAGACACACATTGTCGTTACAAGCACAGCCGGTTTTATATTTTTTTCACATGCAAAGGAATACCAATCATTAAAATTCTTTTCGTTCAAGAAGAAAATTTAATACTGCTTTTCCCTCTGTGATATACTATAATGGCATTAGAGAAGCATAATTCTTTCTGTGATGGACATTTCGTCCTGTATATTGTATACTTTTGGTAATGCAAGTATTTACTTTTAAAAAATTATATTAAAGAAAGGTGATTTTACATGTCAAACTTTGTTAATCAGAAAGTTGTTGATCTGCCACCATCCGGAATTCGTAAATTCTTCGACCTGGCAGCAACTATGGAGGACTGCATCTCCCTGAGCATTGGGGAACCGGATTTCGTAACACCAAAATTGATGATGGACGCTGCCATCGAATCTCTGCATCAGGGCAAAACCGCTTATACTTCCAATGCCGGTTTAATCGAACTGCGCGAAGAAATCTGCAACTATCTGAAAAAATATGATTTGAGCTATGACGCAGCGAAAGAAGTATTAATCACCGTTGGTGCCAGCGAAGCAATTGACTTAGCTTTTCGCGCTCTGATTGGTGCTGGCGATGAAGTATTAATTCCAGACCCATCTTTCGTATGCTATGGTCCATTAACCATTATGGCAGGCGGCACACCAGTTAGCCTGGCTACCTATGAAAAAGATGAATTCCGCTTAACCGCAGAAGAACTGGAAAAGAGAATCACTCCAAATTCTAAAGTTTTGCTGTTGCCATATCCCAACAACCCAACCGGCGGTATCATGCGTAAAGAAGATTACGAACCAATCGCTGAAATTGTGAAAAAACATGACCTGTTTGTAATCTGCGATGAAATCTACAGCGAACTGGTTTACGGCGGTGAAAAACATTACTCCTTCGCAGCTCTGCCTGGCATGAAAGAACGCTCTCTTGTGCTGAATGGCTTCTCCAAAGCCTTCGCTATGACTGGTTGGAGAATTGGTTACGCTTGCGGTCCGCAGGATGTTATTGCAGCCATCACCAAAATCCATCAGTACGGTATCATGAGCGCTCCAACCATGGGTCAGTACGGGGCTTTAGAAGGCTTACGCCATGGTGAAGCAGAAGTGCAGAAAATGGTACAATCCTACGATGAAAGAAGAAAAGTAATTGTAGAGGGCTTCAATGCAATGGGCTTACATTGCTTTGAACCAAAAGGCGCTTTCTACTGCTTCCCATCCATCCAGAGTACCGGCTTAAGCAGTGAAGAATTCTGCGAACGTCTGCTGAAAGCAGAAAAAGTTGCCGTTGTTCCTGGTAACGCATTTGGCGTCAGTGGTGAAGGCTTCGTTCGCTGCAGCTATGCTTCCTCTATGGAAAATATTAAAGAAGCATTGAAGAGAATTGAACACTTTATCAGCACTTTAAAATAAGAGCTTATAAAAACGCTAAGAACCGCCCATGTAATATACATGAGCGGTTCTTTTTATGAAAAGAATCTTCCCTCTGTTGTTAGGCTACTGCTATTTCATTTTTTGATTTTTCTCCAAAAATGTGATGCCAATTTTAACATTTAACATGTTTTTCTGCACTGACACAACCTACAATCGAAGCAATTTTTGACTGATATTCCTTCTTAGGAAATGCTTTGCAGAAAGCAAAACGCACAGAGCAAAGTAAAATTCCCGTAGCTATATTGGTTGAACAGAAAACCGGCATTTTCTTTGTATTTTGTACCCCCCTGTTAGAGCGCAAAATACAGAAAACACTAAAAAAGACAAAGAAATTGGAGCAAAAAATGTTTCACGTGAAACATTTTTACTCCAACCACAGAGAAACGATGACTGGGCAAATCGCCCAACCATGCACGATATAATGATCATGAAGCGTTGCATAACGATTGGTCACACAACACACCGGACAAGGAGTCGACAATTCACCGACCCCTTATGCAGCAATCCGTTATACAAAGTTCCCCCAACAAAAAAGTAATGGTGTAACGATTCGTTATGCCATTCACCCTGCCCAATTTAAAAAATTCTTTCGTTTTTTTGAAAATTTTGCTTGACTTTTATTGGGACAGGCTGTATCATATATAACTGTGGCTGGCACGAACCGCCACATAAAATAAATTATGCGCTATTAGCTCAGTCGGCAGAGCACCTGACTTTTAATCAGGGTGTCCCGCGTTCGAATCGCGGATAGCGCATTTATGGCATGTTGGAGAAGCGGCTTAACTCACCAGCCTTTCACGCTGGCATTCACGGGTTCGAATCCCGTACATGTCATTTTTCAATATGGCGCAGTAGTTCAGATGGTTAGAATGCCAGCCTGTCACGCTGGAGGTCGTGGGTTCGATTCCCATCTGCGTCGTATTCGCCTCGATAGCTCAGTCGGTAGAGCAGAGGACTGAAAATCCTCGTGTCACTGGTTCGATT
>CABQBF010000113.1 GCA_902462325.1 uncultured Peptococcaceae bacterium | reverse complement strand
AGCGTAGCCTGCACATTGGCCGCCATGGCCGGCATCGACAACCCTGCCGATAGCGCTGCTGTCAATAATAATGTTTTCGTCAGTTTCTTCATATTATTCTCCTCCATTTTTATCATATATTTTTACTATAATTGCACCTGTACCAGTTGATTGGTACCCTCCAGCCGATACGCCAGCAAGCCATTGGCATTGATTACCGCCTTATCGCTGCAATCGGCGGCGTAAAACATTTGCCGTATACCGCCATTAGTAGACTGATAAACCGCCAGACGGCAACTGCTCTTGGGATGCTCTTCAAAACCAGCAATTACATATCCATTCTGCTCTGTCAACCAGTTTACCTTGAAACCGCCGTTCAAAATATCTCGCTTGCCTGTGCCCGCATTGTAAAAAATCAACGCGCCGCTGGTCTGATCCCGATAATATACACCATTGCTGGCGGCTGCATAGAGCGTTTTATAAAGACTATCTGACATTCCCACATAGCCTACGTATTGCTCTTTTCCTGTGGCTAAATTTACTGCATAAAGATATTGCTGGCTATAATTAGAATCTGCCTGCCCATTTTGCTTCGTATAGCACAGATAATAAAGCATACCGTGATTCACCTGAAAATCCTGACAAGGATATTGACTGACTTTCGTCGTTTTACCGGTCTGCAAATCCACCGCTGCCACATAATCGGTTTCTGCTTTGTCCCTTTGTAAACAGTAGAGCTGCTTGTCCCAAGTGTACATGCCAAACCGACCGCTCCCATAAACCATATTCTCCTCGCCCAACAGTCGTTCTCCCTGGCTATCCTTATAAATTAACTTTTGCGGATTTATGGTATTCCAAGTTGGATTTATAATCTGAAAACCTTCCAATGCATAAAAACTCGACTTTCCTGAAACGAGTTTCTGTGCCGTTCCACCATCAAGCAGCCAATATTCATTGCTGCCCATCAAATTACTGCCAGCATGATAATACAAATAAATATCACCCCCTACCTCCGTGAATTCACCGAGAGCATAATCGCTGTAATTATAGTTCTGTCCCACATTCAGCAAGGTTTTCCTTTGCTTACCATCCATTAAATTGACGAGTGGCCGAGAATAAATCTCTCCCTGCTTCCCCTGATAATACAAATAACTCTTGTCAATGATAAAATCAGAATTATCAGATATCCCTCGGTTCTGCCGCATATCCTGCAACGTCACGCTACTGGTTTTAGCGTTGCCTGCGTCGATGACCAGACCGTTTTTGTTGTCATAGCTGTACTTCCAGCCAAACTCATCCACCGCAAAACGCCAAGTCAGCGGAAAATAGGTAACGTCCCGATAAACCAATAATGGATACTGTTCCTTACTGTTGGTGATGGCCTTGCCATTGACTGCGATTTTGCCGGTGGCAAGCTGGGCAGTAACCTTGCCGCTATTTTTCTGCTGCACATTCTGCTGATGATAGGCCCCCGTCAAATTGGATTTCTCAATTTTCAACCCATTGGCCTGCGTCCACTCCGTTTCCACGCCCAAAAAGCGGCAATCGTAATAGGTCATAGGAAAATAGGTGATGTTATTGTACACCAACAACGGATACTGCCGGTAGCTGTTGTCAATGACAGTGCCGTTCAACATCACCGGAAAGCTGGGCAGCGTAGCCTGCACATTGGCCGCCATGGCCGGCATCGACAGCCCCGCCGACAACGCCGCTGTTAATAATAATGTTTTTGTCAGTTTTTTCATAAGAATTCCCTCCATTTTTACTGTATATTTTTTATTATAGCTGCACCTGTACCAGCTGATTGGTTCCCTCCAGCCGATACACCAGCAGTCCATCGGCATTGATTACCGCCTTATCGCTGCAATCGGCGGTGGCGTACACCTGCTTCATAGTCTGCCCGGACGGCGCAAACACCATCAGCCGGTAGGGATTTTCAGGCGTTTCCTCAAAGTAGGCAACGATATAACCGCTACATTCCGTCAACCCTTTCACCTTTTGACTAGCATTTAAAATTTCTTTTTCTTCCGTATAACGATTTGCAAAAATCAAATGACCACTATCGGCATCCCGATAGTATACGCCGTTTTTCGTAGCTGCATATACCACAGTTTGCTCTGCCATGCCCACAGCGCCAAGATAGTGCTCCTGCTTGTTAGATAAATCCAACGCGTACAGGTGGGGACGGGTATCCCTTGTGCCAGCGGGCTTATCATAACAGCTATAATAGGCGATACCATCAACAATTTTGAAATTGGTGGCTGTGGGCCGACTGATGGGCGTTGTTGCACCGGTTTGCAAATCGACCTCGCAAATATGAGAATCATACGAAATACCTGCCACTTCCTGATAAGCCAGACAATACAGCCGTTGCTCCCATACATCGGCATAACCTCTCCCCACACCCAAGTAAGAAGCGCGGTAGCAATACCCCTCCTCACCAAGCCGTCGCGCGCCATTTTGATCTTCATAAGTCATTTTAAACGGCTCTGGTGGAACCAATTCAGGCGTTTTAATCTGAAATTCGTCAAAATCAAAGTAGCTGAATTTCCCATGGCCAATTTCGCGCACTTGCCCGCTTTCTTTGATTTCATAAAGATGGCCGCTGCCCATTGTCGCACCGCCCGTATAATAATATAGATAAATCTTGCCCCGCTCCGCATACAGAGCGCCAGGCACATAATCAACGGTAGCCTCTGTAAGCTTTTCACTCTGGCTCTGCTTTGTCAACACAGCCAATGGCCTGCGGTAAACAGTGTAAGACACTCCAGAAGCATCGTTGCCGCCTTTAAAATTACCCATATAGTAAAAATAATTTTCATCAATGGTAAAGGAAAAATGCTCATACAGTTCTGGATTGCCCAAATCCTCTAAGGAAAACCTACATGGTTTTCCAACTTGCAAAGCATCCGTTTCCGGATTGCTAACTGCCGAACAAGCTGTCAATAAAAAAACAAGACAAAGGAAATAGAGAACCCTTCTTGCATTTTTTCGTATCATTTCTCTACCTTGCGCGATCAATACCATCATCCCCTTCCCGCTCAACACGCCCATGTTGCCCAAACTAAATGGGCGTGTTGTCCTCCAGCCAAGCCAATTATATCACATTATTTTAGATTTATAAAATTATATTTCCAGAACTTTCTCGTTTTTCCGTTCCGTTTCTGGGGTATGTTTTCAGTGAGAAACAAAAATCCAGTTTGTCTTGCCAGTTTCATCGGGCTTATAATTTTTCTTGATACCTCGGGAAATAGATGTTTATTATCAAAGTTCGCCGGATTGCAAAAAAGATTTGAAATTGCCTTGCAATTCGGTATAATGATATTTAGTAGGATTTTGCGCTGAAACATCGTGCCGTTTTGCTGCGAATCAGGCGGCGGAGCAGGGCGGACATGGAGCTGCGCACAGAAAAATTATAAAAACAACCAAGGAGGTACTAGTATGATTTTAACTCTAATTTGCTGGGTTGCTCTCATTGCATTCATCGGATTAACTGTAAAGAAATTCATGGAATACGGAAAACTCCCCCAGCATGGCAGACAGGATCTGTATCCAATCCCACTGGAAAGTGAAGAAAAAATTCATTATGGCGGTTCTTACATGGAAGACGATAAATGGTATGAAAAAGAACGCCACCACAACCTGAAAGGCGAACTGCTGGACATGGGCGTGGAAATGCTGTTTATCAAAAAATTGTTTGTAAACCAGAATAATTTCTGGTGGTTATCCTACTCTTTGCATTTAGGTATGTACGCTGCAATCGCCTGGAGCGTATTGGTATTAATCGGCGCATTCCTGCCAAACGGCGCTTTGCTCACCATCGATATTTTCTTAACCACACTGGCCGGTATTATCGCCGGTGTATTGATGACCGTGGGCGCTATCGGTCTGTTGTGCAAACGTCTTTTTGTAAAACAATTCAAAAGCTACACCACACCGCAGGAATATTTCAACCTGGTAATCCTGTTGGCTACTTCTGTATTGGGGCTGTTAAACTGGTTGGGCGATATGAACTTTGAATTTGGCCGCAACATTGCGCGGGCTATGTTCACCTTCCAGCCGCTGAACGCTTTCTATCCAGACGGTGTGCCGGTGGTTCTGGTGCTGTTCATTCTGGTATTGGCTTTCATCAGCTTCTATATCCCGCTGACCAAGCTGAGCCACTATGTAGGTAAATATTACACCTTCCACAAAGTTATCTGGGATAACGAACCAAACATGCCTGGCAGCCACATTGAAGCAAACATTATTGCCGCTGCTAAAAAACCAAAAGACCCAAACGCGTTGAAATGGGAAGCTCCACATGCGCAGCCACCTCAGCCTGCTGCTGAAGAAGCTGCTCAAAAATAAGAGAGAAACGGAGGAAACTATCGTGATAAAAGGCCAAGATTTAAAACCTCGTGATATTAGTATCATGTGCGACCAGCTAACAGAAGTGACTGTCGACGATTTAATGAAGCTACCTGCACCTTTTGATAAACCAGAAATGGAACCTGGCTTTAAGGCTCCAAAACCGGACTGGAATGAAAAATACAACAGTCATCTGGATGGTTTCATCGCCATTGATACCTTTGAAAGACCAAAAACCAAAGAAGAAGAAGAAGAATTGGTTCAAAAATTCCTGCGCGGCGTAGAAAGAATGCTGTCTACCGATACCAACGGAGGCATTTTGCAGGCTTTAAACCTGTCCATGGAATACTGTGCAAAATGTAATACCTGTTCCAACGCCTGTCATATCTTTGAAGCCACCAAGGGTAACGAAATTTACCGTCCGACTTACCGGGCCGAAGTGTTGCGCATGATTGTAAAAAAATACTTTGACAAAAACGGCAAATTAATCCCGGGCGGTAAAAAAGGTGTGATGGTGAAATTTATCGGCGGCGACATTGACCTGAACTGGCAGACTGTAGCCCGGTTAGGCGAACTGGCTTACCGTTGCAATTTGTGCCGCCGTTGCGCCCAAACCTGCCCATTGGCTCTGGATAACGGCCTCTTAGCCCGTGAAATTCGTAAAATTTTCAGCCAGGAAATGGGCATTGCACCAAAACCATTGCACGAAAAAGGCACCCAGTTACAGTTAAAAACCGGTTCTTCTACTGGTATGAGCAAAGTGCCATTCTTGGATACCGTAGAATTCCTGGATGAAGACGCCACCGACTTGTTTGGCGAAGGCACCACCGAATATAAAACGCCAATCGACGTGGAAGGCGCAGACATTTTGTTAATCCACAACGCCGGTGAATTTAACGCATGGCCGGAAAACCCCATGGCATTCACCATGCTGTTCCAGGAAGCCGGTTTGTCCTGGACCCTGTCCAGCGATATCGGCGGCTACGACAACGTAAACTACGGGTTGTTCTATGATGACCTGCAAGCCAAAAAAGTAGCACTTAAACAGAACGAAGTCGCCAAAAAACTGGGCGTAAAACGAATTGTCATCGCTGAGTGCGGTCACGCCCACAAAGCTGCCGCTATTACAGCAGACCGGTTTTATCCAGGCAGCGACCGTGTCCCTGTACAAAGTTTCCTGCCTCTGATGCGCGATTTGGTACTGGGCGGCACCTTTAACATCGACCCCAACCGCAATGATTTCCCTGTCATTTTGCACGACCCATGTAACATAGTTCGTCAGATGGGCGTTGTAAAACCACAGCGCGATATTTTAAAAGCTATCATGAAACCGGGTCATTACGGCAACATGGGCCTGCCCTACTATGAAATGAAAGAGCATGGCGTAAACAACTACTGCTGCGGGGGCGGTTCCGGCTTCGCCATTATGAACTCCATGAGCTTCCCAGCTTGGAGAGATAACGTAGCCCACAGAAAGAAACTGGCTCAGATTTTGGAAGCCTTCGGTCCAGAACTGATGGAAAACACCGACGTGCCAAAATACATCTGCGCACCATGCTCCAACTGTAAAGGCGCTATGCGTGATATCATCGAACATTACGAATTAGACCGCTTCAATGTACATTACGGCGGGTTGGTAGAACTGATTGTCAATGCGATGACGAAGTATAGTACGCCGTATATGGAATTCTTGCGCGACGAATAAAAATCCGCGTATTTGAAATGTTCCGCATCTTTGAACAACTTTACACTTTGCTGGCAGACCTCGCTTCGGCGGGGTCTGTTTTTCTTTGCCAAAACCGCCTTGCCATTCGCCTGCATGGATATTCCGCCATAGCCTATGCCTGCCCCACCACAAAATCATGAAGGATAAAATATTTTTAGCGGAAACAACCTTTTTCCCTGTTTTTTCCTCTTTTCTTTTTCCCTCTGTTATTGTACAATGAATAAAACAAGCAAACATTTACCAACCGATCGCACAGGAGATTTTTCTATGAACCACTTACAGCGACAAAACAGCAGCAAAGAAGAATTACTGCAAGGCTACCGAGAACAGCGGGAAGTCCGCCAGCGGCAGCGCAAACAACAACAGCGAAAACAGCGCTTACTCATTGGCGCAGCGCTCTTACTCTGCCTCCTGCTTTTATTTTTATTGCGGGGCTGGCTGTTCCAGAGCAAGCCCGCGTCTGGGCAAAACACAGAACCGGAAAACCAGCTTGCAGAAACCGTCGATCACGGCTGGCTCACCGTAGGACAAACCCAACTGAAAGCAGGCTTCACTGCCGAAAGCAACGCTGATACCATCACACTGGACGACAGCAATGTACTCAGCCAGTATGCCATTCTTATTGACGAAACAGACAATACCATCGTGGCCCAAAAAGAAGCCCATACCATCATCTGTCCCGCTTCTATGACAAAAATTCTGACTGTTCTGGTTGCGGCGGAGCATATCACGAATTTGGACGACACCTTCACCATTACCCGGGAAATTACCGACTATGCCTATCAACATAAGTGCAGCACCGCCGGATTTTTGGACGAAGAAACAGTCACTGTCCGCGACTTACTGTACGGCACTGTGCTGCCCTCCGGCGGAGAAGCCGCCGCCGCTCTGGCCATTTACGCAGCAGGCTCGCAGGAAGCTTTTATGGACCTGATGAACGACAAGCTAGACCAGCTGGGCCTGTCGGAAACAGCCCATTTTACCAACTGCATCGGCCTGTATGACGAAAACCATTACTGCACCGTCTACGATATGGCCATGATTTTGAAAGCAGCGCTGGCCAACGATATTGCCGGGGAAGTCTTAGCAGCCCGCACCTACACCACCTCTGTCACCGAACAGCATCCCGAAGGCATCGTGCTGTCCAACTGGTTCCTGCGACGTATCGAAGATAAAGAAACCGGCGGCGCTGTCTTAGCCGCTAAAACAGGCTTTGTCAACCAATCAGGCAACTGCGCCGCCAGCTACTTTGTATCCAGCAGCGGCAAGCCCTATATCTGCGTTACCGCCAACACCTACAGCAGTTGGCGCTGTATCTATGACCATGTAGCGCTGTATAGTATGTACGGCGTGTAGAGTTCGGGATTTTTTGCTATCTTTTGCTATCTTTTGCCTATCCTGCCCCTACCCGACCATTCGTACAGAAATCTGTCCGCTGGCCGTTAGGCCAGATTTTCCAACTGTGCCAGAACTGCCAGCACAGTTTCCGTCAGTTTTAAATTGCCTTGCAAGGCTCGTGAGCTACTTCCACCACCATCACACAGCGATTTTCACACAGGATATACGGCCATGTGGTGGTGTCCAGTAGCATTACCATTTACATTTACATTACTATTACCATTTACATTAGTTTTTTCTTTCATAAACCAATGGTGTATTCTAAAAATGTTGGCAATGGCTGTCTGCTATAAAAAGAACCAGTGATTTTCACTTGAAAAACCACTGGTTCTTTTTTGACTTTTTTATTTTCCCTGCATTTTATACAGTTGCCGTTTGGTGATGTCTTTGGGCACAATGTTTTTGAAGATGATGGCGTCCAATGGCTGGGTATAATGCTGTTCTTCCTCCGGCAGTTGGGGGGTGGACATAAAGTACAGGTCTTTGGCCACTTCCCGCACGGTGCCTTCGTTGAATTTGCATTCCATGCCTTCGGCTATGACGTTGGCCCGCAGGGTATCCTGCAATTCTTTGCTCAAGTTGATGACGAATTCATACAAGGCATTGAGGTTATCGGCGTTATACAACAGGCCCTTGATTAAGGCTACATAGGCCATATTCAGCGGATAGGGCAGCGCGTCTACAAAGTGCAGCTCCAGCCCGCTGGCGGTGGCTTTTACTTCTGACAGTTCCATATCCAGCACGCCTGCAACCTGGTCGTCGGTTAGAGTAACTTCATCGTAGGCTTCTTCGTTACTCTGCGCGGTGGCGACGATTTGCTGACCTTCTTCTATAGCGATGGCTGGCGCAGCGGCTACAAAGTTGGCGTACTGAGCATATTTAAAGCTATGGCCGGTAATGATGTTTTCCACTTTGGCCAATGGGGTCTGCATAGCGTCTTGCAGGGCAATGCCGGCTACAAACTGGGTATAGTCCTGACCGTCCACCACTGGCACGTTATCCAGCAGTGCGGCGAACACCGGCGCTAAGGTGCTGACAATGCGGTATTTTTTTTCAAAGTCGTCGCTGTGGGCATAATCCAACACCACCACGGTTTTGGCGGTGCCCTTGATTGTTTGCAGCGCGGCTTTATCGTCCTGCAGGGC
>CABQBF010000112.1 GCA_902462325.1 uncultured Peptococcaceae bacterium | reverse complement strand
AAAAAACGGTTAGGACCTGCCGATAAAGGATTGTTAATCTGTCCCGGTACGGCAAACACATCCCGCCCTTGTTCTAAAGCTGTTTCCACCGTAATAAAAGCGCCGCTTTTCACTGCCGCCTGCACAATCACCACACCCTGTGATAAACCGCTGATGATACGGTTCCTTTGCGGAAAGTGCCATCCTATTGGCGGACTGCCCAACGGAAATTCGCTTAAAATGCAGCCTCTTTCGTGGGCTAAAATCTGCTCAGCCAATTTGCGGTTTTCCCGAGGATAAATTTGGTCTATTCCGCAGCCCTGCACCGCAATGGTGCCGCCAACACCTTCCAGCGCACCGCGATGGGCCTGAGCGTCAATGCCGCGAGCCAAACCGCTTACTACACAAACTTGAGCTTTGCTGAGCTGACTGCCCAGCTGTTCTGCTGTGCTGAGTCCGTAATGGTCTGCTTTGCGACTGCCCACAATGGCAATATTCAAATCAGATGGAGCAAAATTGCCTTTCCAGTAAAGAAGAGCTGGTGGTTGGTGGATTTCTTTTAGTAAGGATGGATAGGACGGATTGTTATATAATAAAATGTGAATTTGATTTTGATGAAGATAGGCTTCTACTTTACTGAGATTAATCTGCTTTTTCCGGGTGCAGAAGATATCCCACAGCTCGGCGGGAACTGCCGGAAAACGCTGCAGCAGTTCTGCTTGGTCCATTTCCCATAGCTGCAAGCCACTGATAGACGATTGCAGTTGGCGTAAAAGACGTCCGCTTTTACTGCTTTCTTCCCACAACTTATGCAACGCAACCCAGATTGCTTCTTCTCTCATAGTGGTATCCTTTCATCTTGATATTCTGTTTTGTTCCGTATATTTTATACATACTGTTTTCTAAAATTTCTTGTTATTCAGCATGCTGGCGCTGCCAGTTTTCTTCCGACAAACAGATGGTATGCAACTGACATTTGTGACAATCAGGCTTTCGTGCTTTACAAAACAGACGGCCATGCCAAATCAGCCAATGGTGCGCATCGGCCCAATCCTCTTGGGGAATTAGTTCCGTCAGTTGTTTTTCACTGGTTAACACATCATTGCTGTCTGTTAATTTTAAACGGTTGGCAACGCGAAAGACATGGGTGTCAACGGCCAACGCCGGTATACCAAAAGCGTTACTCAGTACCACATTGGCGGTTTTTCTGCCTACACCAGGTAGTTTTATTAATTGCTCCAAAGTATCCGGTACCTGTCCATCATATTGCTCCACCAGCATTTTGCTGGCCGCCACAATATTTTTGCTCTTATTTTTATATAGCCCAATGCTCTTTATTTCCTCGGCTAACTGTTCCGGGGTCAAGGCTGCGATAGATTTGGCATCGGGATATTTGGCAAATAAATTTTGTGTCACCTTATTCACCTGTTTATCGGTAGATTGAGCAGATAAAATGGTGGCCACTAAAAGTTCAAAGGGATTATGAAACCGTAACGCTGTACCGATATTTTTATAAATTTCTTTTAAAGCGGCCAAAACCTGCCGCTGATTTTCTGTCATATCACACCACCTGAAACGCAAAAAGAGAGCAGTCAAACAAAATGCCAACTGCTCTTAGGATTTTGTTATAAATTAGCTAAAACTTCCAATGCATATTCCGCGATAATAATCTGCCCATGCTCTTGGAAAAATGGAGCAGCCGTGCGCACACTTTCGCCAAATTCGGAGAGCAGAGCCAAACAGCCATCGGTTAAGCAGTCCTGTTTCAGTAAGACCAGATAATAAACATCCTGATAGCGCAATAGCTGACTGTCACCTTCATACATGGATGCTACCATTTGAGCGGCTTGAATGGCATCCTCTAGCTGTGCAAACCGGTAGACAGCTTCATCGTTTTCGATCTCCGGTAAATCCAGTTCCTGCATCAAATCTTCCATCAAAGCCTGACCAACGCTGTCCATATCAATATCAAAGGGTAGGTTCATCCGTCCCCCCTGCATTTTTGTTACGGTAATCAGCATGCTTTCACCGGTCATTGGATATGCCTCAATCATTAATTGAGCATCCTTTCCTACATCAAAACCACAAGCTTCACGGGCTTCCTCCAAAATTTCCTGAAACAGTTTTTGCGCTTCAGGATTATGGGGTACCAAATCCCATTTACGAATATCCCGCTGATCCATATCATCTTTGCTGATAATAATTTGTAATTTATTATCATTGACCAAATTAAACTTCATTGAGTACCACCTCCAGAATGGATGGAATTAATTTAATATTATATGTTACTTACACAAATTGTCAAGGCTATTCACGTTTTATTCTGTATTTTATGCGTTGAATATGTTATACTGTGACGAGAAAATTCTGGGGAGTAACACAATTATGAATAAGAATGAACAAAAATGGTTTTATACGAAAGTGAAGCGCGCAATCGGTCAATTTGAAATGATTCAGACCGATGACCATGTAGCTGTGGCATTATCCGGCGGGAAAGATAGCTTAGTGCTTTTATATTTATTACATCAGCTGCAGCAGCACTCCCACTTAAAGTTTCAGCTCAGCGCAGTGCATGTGGATTGCGGCTGGCCAGGGCAAGATTTTTATTCCTTAAAGACACTTTGTTCTAATTTGTCTATTCCACTTTCTTTTGAAAAATCCTGCATCGCACAAGCAATCTTTCCTGACGGTAACTTAATTGCCAACCCCTGCTCGCTGTGCAGCCGTCTGCGCCGTGGCGCGCTATTGCAATGGGCGGAACGCAATCAATGCAATAAATTGGCATTAGGCCATCATCGAGATGACTTTGTCGAAACTTGGTTTCTTAATTTATTACATGGCGGGCAATATCAAGTTTTTGCGCCCCGCATAACCTATGAAGACCGGCAAATTGCAATTATACGTCCACTGGTATATTTAGATGAACAAACCTGTACGCAACTGGCGCAGCGTTTTCAGTTGCAGCCTTGCGCAAATCGCTGTCCAGTCAACCATCAGACCCAACGGCAGGCCGTCAAAGATTTGCTGCATACCATGCGCCTGCAATATCCCGACTTAAATCAAAAAGTATTACATGCGTTGGAACATACTCAGCCAGAACAGCTTTGGAGCGTTTATCTGAAAAACGCTGTGCAAGATTGAACCACATAAGGTGGTAATCTACAGAAGCAACCACAGCTCGGATCATCCGCTCAAGTGTAATTCCAAGGAAATTATTAGGGCACCAATCTGTTGGGCATACGTTATTTCCAGATTATACTGGCTTTTCTGATAAGCATTGCTTTTTCACTTTAATCAAGTTAACGGGCAATTGACAATTGATAAATTTTGCAATATTATATAGATATTATACTAATAATATCTATATAATCTATTAATAAAGGTTTTAGTATCGATAAAATTTTAAGGTAGTTAGTTATTCATTTATGATATTTTTTAATTCTGGTACACAGGGTGCCTTGTATTTAATGTGTACCTGTTTGTGGAGAGTCGCTTATGACAGGTAATATGATGTTGCTAACAGGCATAAAATCATTGGTAAAGTTGATTTTTCTATTTGCGGTACAAATTTATATATGCCGGAAAAGTAAATTGAAATGGGGACTAGTTTTACCAATGCTTTTTCTGATAAATTCTATATATGTGACTGTACATGCATTGTATGCGGAAGTATTTTTACTTTCTGAACAGGTAGGGCAAGTATTTTTTATGTTTATTTTGTTAAACACAAATACAATATGTTTGTTGATTATATATTGCTTAGTAAAATCAGTATATTCCAAAGTAATGAAAGAATAGCGAGGTGCAGACGGTATGATAAAAAAAGAGCTAAAAAACATTGGAAAGTCGTTTTATTATGCTGTTGCATTTGTAATAGGACTTATGATTTGCTTGTTTTTGCTTGTAAGCGTTGTACTTTTCTTTGTAACATTTTCTCAAGCAGGAGAACAATCCGATGGAATGGCAAAAGATGAGCCTATGACATATAAAGGTCGTTCTTATTACGTATCAAGTGGGAATTATGATGGAGAGCAATATATTGATTTGACAGATTTAAACGTAGAATGTTTAGACTATGCCTATTCAGGGTTTAGTGGAAATAGTTATCCGCTTTATACCCATGATCATATATTTCTTTCTACTATTGATACTATAGAAGACCCTACAGAAGAATATACCTTATCTTATAGTGTTTGGAGAAGTCCTATCTTCTTTTTTCTGGATATGAAAGAGAAATCGTTAAAAAATGACTATGACGGTACAGTTGAAAAAACAGCACTTGATTACGGCGCGAAAGAAAGTTATTGGCTAGGCGATGAATTATTGCTACGGTATGACGGTCATCTTTTGTTATTCGATGAAGATACCACCAAAGCACTGATTGACAATGAAACGTGTGCGGAATTTATGCGAACGAAAATGAAAATGGGGAAAATAAATTTTTAATATCCATCTCTCACCGAAGCCTTAGCAATATATCTGCTGTGGCTTCGATTGTTTTTATGCTGATAAAATAAAAAATCCATCTGATTGCCTGTCCCGCAACTGGATGGATTTTTCACTATTTCTGTAATAACTTTTGCACCACGTGTCCTGCCAGCAACAGCCCCGCTACCGATGGGACATAAGAAATACTGCCGGGAACTGGCTTTTCACCAGCCTGCCCAGCCACCGGACGATAAACTGGCTGTGCTGTGGAATAAAGTACTTCTACACCAGAGGTTATTCCTCTGTTCCGCAGTTCTTTGCGCATCACACGAGCCAGAGGACAAGTGTGTGTTTTGCTGATATCGGTAACTTCAAATTTGCTGGCGTCCAGTTTATTGGCGGTACCCATGCTGCTGATGACAGGAATTTTGCGGGCGATGCAGTATGCTATCAAAGCCAGCTTGGCCGTGACGGTATCCATGGCATCGATGATATAGCTATAGGAGCCGTTCTGCAAAACAGCTTCTAAATTATCTGCCAATAAAAATTCTTGTACGCAATATACTTGAATGGCAGGGTTAATTTCTGCAATCCGTTGGGCCATAACCTGTACTTTCGGCTGGCCAATGGTTTTACTGGTAGCATGAATTTGCCGATTTAAATTGGTGATGTCAACCGTATCATGGTCTAATAAGGTCAATGTTCCTACACCAGCCCGCGCCAGTGCTTCGGCGGCAAAGGAACCTACCCCTCCCACACCGGCTATCAGAACATGAGATTGCTGCAAGCGCGTTAAACCGGATTGTCCAATCAACAACCGTGTACGGTCATAACAATCAGCCATGTTTCTCCCTTCCTTCTATTTTCATAAGATACTACTTTGTTACTGAATTCCTGTCTGTCCTTTATAAATAATACCCGTATCCAATTCCAACGTAATCAAGTCCCCGGTTTGTACCAGTTTGGTAATATGTTCTGCACCGGTGATAATCGGCTTATTCATACTCAAGGCCGTGATGGCGCCATGGGAGGTCATACCGGCAGTTTCGGTGACGAAAGCTTTAGCCTTTTGCATAGCCTGTAAATAGGTTGCATCGGTAGCAGCTGTGACCAAAATTTCATGCTCCTGTACCAACTGCAAATCTTCAGGTTGAGTAATCACCCGCACAAACCCGGCAACAGAGCCGGAGCCCAGACCGTGTCCTTTGGTCAGCATCTTGCCTACCACTTCCACTTTGATTAAATTGGTGGTACCGGAAATCCCCACAGGTACACCGGCTGTCAGTATCACTACGTCGCCATCGTGAATTAAGTCCTGTTCGGTACAGCGCAGTACTGAATCCTGAATCATATCGTCGGTATTGGTAACCGGTTGTCCTAAAATGGGAGTTACCCCCCAAATCAACAATAGCTTCCGCAATGTTTTTTCCCGGCTGGTAACGGCCAAAATTTCAGAAACAGGACGATATTGGGACACCTTGCGGGCAGTGGAACCGGACTCGGTGGCGGTGATAATGGCTTTGGCTGCTAAATGGTCTGCTATGGTGCAGGTTGCATAGCCAATGGCATCGGTAATATGGCCTAGCCCTGCCTTCCAGGATGGCAGAGGTTGTTGCTTCAAAGCTTCTTCTGTGGTTTTTAAAATTTTTACCATGGTTTGGAGCGCCTCTACCGGATAGCTTCCAGCAGCGGTTTCGCCAGATAACATGACAGCGTCGGTACCGTCAAAAATAGCATTGGCCACATCGTTAGCTTCTGCTCTGGTAGGACGAGGATTGCGAATCATAGAATCTAACATTTGTGTGGCGGTAATCACTGGTTTTCCCGCTTGATTGCATGTTTGAATCATCTTTTTTTGCAAAAGCGGAACTCGTTCTGTGGGAATTTCTACGCCTAAATCGCCGCGGGCTACCATCAAGCCGTCGGAAACAGCCAAAATTTCTTCCAGATGGTCTACTCCCTGTTGGTTTTCAATTTTGGCTACAATATGAATATCAGCATTATGTTCTTCTAAAATGTGACGAATTTGCATCACGTCATCGGCGCTGCGCACAAAGGAGGCAGCAATAAAATCGACCTGCTGGGCAATACCGAACAGCAAATCTTCATAATCTTGCTGACTGACTGCTGGTAAATTCAAAGCGACACCAGGAATATTGACACCTTTACGGTTGGATAATTTTCCCGAATTAAGAACGCGGCAACGAATATCCGGCGCTGTCAGTTCCAAAACCTCCAAGCCAATCAACCCATCATCCAATAAAATCCGGTCGCCTGTTTGTAAATCGTCAATGATACCAGCGTAGTTGATGGTGAACCGCTGGGCGTTGCCAGTTATAACTTCCGTAGTCAGGATGGTTTCCTGACCAGCTTCCAGTTGAATGGAACCGTTTTCCAACATGCCAGTACGTACTTCAGGGCCTTTGGTATCCAGCATAATAGCGACGGGAATGCCTGTGAGCTGAGATGCCTTACGAATATTGACAATCCGCCCGGAATGTTCCTCGTGTGTTCCATGGGAAAAATTCAGCCGGGCCACATTCATACCATTTTGCAGCAATTGTACCAAGGTCTCGATAGATTGGCTGGCTGGACCGATGGTGCAGACAATTTTTGTTTTTTTATTCATGGCAGAGTTCCTCCATTCCTCCTAATTAATTTTGATATTTTTCCTGCAGCGCAGCAGCAACCGCCGTAGATACATATTTTTCAACATTGCCGCCCAAGCTGGCGATATTGCGCACCTGACTGGAGCTGATAAAGGAATGCTCCGCGTCGGCAATAAAGAAAACAGTTTCCAACTGCGCGCATAAATCCTTATTGAATAAGGCCATCTGCATTTCATATTCAAAATCGGACACCATACGCAAACCGCGCACTAAGGCAGTGGCGCCCTTTTCCTGCGCAAATTTCACCAAAAGTCCAGAAAAAGCTTCTACTCGTACATTTTCCAAATGGCTGGTGCTGCTCTTAGCTAGAGCTGTCCGTTCTTCTAAAGTAAACAAGGTTTGCTTATTATTATCAGCAGCGACAGCCACAATCACCTGGTCGAATACCTTGGCGGCACTGGCTAATACGTTGAGATGCCCGTTGGTGATGGGGTCAAAGGTTCCTGCATAGATTGCGATTTTCATATTATTCCTCCTGTTTTGCCTCTTTCACCGAGATATTTTCTGCGCCCAATAGCTGGCTCAAAGCCATAATCAAATCAATATCACTATTTACCCAATACTGATATTCTGCCAACACCATGCGTTTTTCGTCACTGAAGTAAAAGTAAACAGGCATAGAGCCCTGATGTTTGCGCAAAATCAGCTTTAATTGCTGCTGTACCTGCGGCGCAGCTTGCTTACCGGACAGCCGCAGATATAATTTTTTTGTTTGCTTATCGGCAACTTCTTGCAAAGATGCTACTTTAGGCGCAATTTCAGAAACTGGTTGCGCTAGTTGCCGCCTATACTGGGAATGATTGTATTGCTCTAGCGGAGGCTCCGGCGCCATAGGGGCAGAACCCTTCGTCTTTTGTTCGGCCCACTGGGCGTCGCTGGGCAGTGGCAAAATTTCATCGGCTGATACTTTGGGATTATCGTCCTGTGCCATATAACGCCCTTTTATTAAGACAATGGCATCTTTTTGAATCATTTCCCGGTAATGCACAAAAGTTTTCGGAAATACCAGCACATCCACACTGCCAGTTAAATCTTCAAATTGACAGGTGGCCATGGTGTCGCCCCGCTTGGTGGTATTAATTTTGAAATTATCAATCATGCCTCCCAAAATGATGCGTTTTTGGTCATCCTCCTCTGTCAGCTCGGCCAATGTCACCGAGGTTTTTTCGCCGAGCACCTTTTTATAATCGTCCAGAGGATGACCGCTTACATACAAGCCTAAAATTTGTTTTTCCATGGCCAACAGTTCTTGCTTGCTAAATTCAGGCACATCCGGCAATAGAATCGGTGCGTAGCGGGAGGTCAGCCCTGTTTCTTCGGCAAAATCAAACAATGAAATTTGCGCACTGGCTTTACTGCGGCGAATTTCGTTGCCCTGCTCCAGACATTGGTCTAAAATCTCCAGCAGTTGCCGTTTACTGCCTTCTAAAGAATCAAAGGCGCCGCCTTTGATCAGATTTTCCAGCATGCGCTTATTGACCTGACTTAAATCCACCCGGGCACAGAAATCCTGCAGCGAAGTAAAGGGACCTTCTTCATTGCGTACCTGAATAATGGACTGCATAGCGCCCTTGCCTACATTTTTCATAGCGGCC
>CABQBF010000111.1 GCA_902462325.1 uncultured Peptococcaceae bacterium | reverse complement strand
CTGCTCCAAAGGGGCGCGCCCTTTCTATATCGGTTGTTTCATCCGCTAAGGCATAGAGCTCTTCCAGAAAATCGCAATCAAAGGGAAAAGCCGCCGCGCCTGTTTCCTGCTGATACTGCTGCCAGTGATAGACTGTGATGACCGAATACTGATGATTGCTCTCCACGCCAATGCAGCCCATCCGCTCCAACTGCTCGATAATGCCCCGCAGCTTGCCTTCTCCCATGTTCAACCGCTGGCTGACTGCTTTGCGGCCATATAAAAGCTGTCCCGGCTGCAAAACCAGTACCTGTCGGCCCACTGTCACCTTCGTTTCCCGATAAGTGGCCCGCAGCAGACAATACATCCACACCTGCAAAACCTGGGCGTCCTGAAAAATCCCATGTTCTAATAATCCTCGATACAGCTTAATCCATCCATTTTTCATACAATTCCTCCATTCTTTTTCCAATGCAATTTTGTTGCTTCCAGCATAGACGATTTTTTCCAGACCGTCAAACCGGCGATTATGCAAAGGGCCTTATAATATGCAACATTTAAACATGTTTTTTGTTAATTAACCTGCTTTTGGGTGCATATTATGAGCCATGCTGTATAAAAATTGGAAAATTCATCCTGCTGCAACTTGTTTTCGCTCAACCATCGTATTTTGAAAAATATATAAATAAATTTGATGGGTAATCCTGTACCGATTTGACGCCGGTTTGTCTTGCAAAAGGCTCAGTTTTCATAAAAAAACGGCTTCATATCAGAAGCCGTTTGCTATCATTTTGATTCTATTTTTTTCACACAATTTCTCACACAACCTGCTGACCGTTGACAAACACCATTTGGGGCTTGCCCATAATTTCCAGCGGATGATTGTTCCACACAATGATGTCGGCGTCTTTTCCAACTGTTAAGCTGCCGACGCGGTCGTCGATTTTTAAAATTTTAGCTGGCGTGATGGTCAGCGCTTTGAAAGCGTCATATTCCTTCATGCCTTCCCGCACGGCCAGCCCGGCGCAGATGGGCAAATACTGAATGGGCGTGCAGGGATGGTCGGTAATGATGGCCACGTCAATACCAGCATCGGCTAAGATGCCCGGTGTGCGGAAGGTAACGTGCTCCATTTCCACCTTAGCCCGATTGCTCAGACTGGGCCCTACTGTGACAGGCACACCGGCTGCTTTCAATTCGTCCACAATCAGATGGCCGTCGGTGCAATGCTCCACCACCAAATCTAAATGAAATTCATCCCGCAGACGGATGGCAGTCAGAATATCATCGGCCCGATGGGCATGGGCCCGCACCGGAATGCCGCCGTCTAAGGCTTTGGCAATGTGTTCAGTCTGTAAGCTGAATTCTTTGTCCTCTTCACTTTTTTTCAGATATTCGCGGGCTTCATAAAAGCCTTGCCGGGCAATAGCCATGGTAGCCATACGGGTGGACGGCGTTTTATCCTTTTCGCCGTAAACCCGCTTTGGATTTTCCCCAAAGGCCATTTTTAACCCTGCTTCTCCATTGAGCAGCATGTCCTGATAGGTTTTTCCCGCCGTTTTCATAACGGTAATCAAGCCGCCAAACACATTGGCGCTGCCGGGGGTAATCATCACTGTGGTGATACCGGCCTTAACCGCATCCTGAAAAGACAAATCCCGATAGTTAATGGCGTCCATAGCCCGCAGCTCGGCGGTATTAGGCTCGGTCATTTCGTTGCAGTCATCTCCGATGGGCTGATGGATTTCCTCGTCAATGCCCATGTGGGTATGGGCGTCAATAAAGCCTGGCGTAACAATCCGCCCTGCCACGTCGATAACCTGCGCACCGGCAGGAATTTCCACCGCAGCACCCACCGCAGCAATCTTGCCTTTTTCAATCAGCACAGTGCCCTGCTCCACAATACCGTCTTCCATGGTATATAACATTCCATTGGTCAATGCAATCATGTTTGTTGTTCTCCTGTCTTCATAGTCAGCGCAATGCGGCTGCGGCGCAAATCCACATCCAACACGCGCACCTTGATAATATCGCCTACAGAAACCACTTCCATAGGATGCTTGATAAATTTACTGCCGAACTGAGAAATATGAATAAGCCCGTCCTGCTTAACGCCGATATCGACAAAGGCGCCAAAATCTACCACATTGCGCACAGTGCCCATCAATTCCATGCCCGGCTTCAAATCCTCCATGGAGAGCACATCGCTGCGCAAAAGCGGCGGCTCCAGTTCTTCCCGCGGGTCGCGGCCCGGCTTTTGCAGCGCCGCGATAATATCTCTGAGCGTAGGCTCGCCGATTTGCAGCTTATCTGCCATTTCCTGCACCGCAACCTTTTGCAGTTTTTCCCGAATGGCAACCAGTTTCTCGCCGGTTAGGTCGGCTTTGTCATAGCCTAATTGCTGCAGCAAAGCCTCTGCCGCGCCGTAGGATTCGGGATGCACCGGCGTGTTGTCCAGCGGATTTTCCCCATCGGCAATGCGGAGAAAGCCGGCGCACTGCTCATAAGCTTTGGGTCCCAAACGCGGCACCTTTAGCAGTTGCTTGCGGTTGGTCAGCTTGCCCTGTTCATTGCGCAGCTTCACAATGCCGTCAGCGGTAGAGCGGCTCAAACCGGCCACATACTGTAAAAGCGCGCTGGAAGCGGTGTTCACCTCCACGCCCACGCCGTTTACGCAGTCCTCCACCACAGCGCCCAGAGCTTCATCCAGCTTTTTGGGTGCTACATCATGCTGATACTGCCCCACGCCTACCGCTTTCGGCTCAATCTTTACCAGCTCCGCCAGCGGGTCCTGCAGCCGGCGGGCAATGGACACCGCGCTGCGCAGCGATAAATCGTATTCAGGAAATTCTTCTTTGGCTAAAGGCGACGCCGAATAAACCGAGGCCCCTGCTTCCGACACAATGATATACTGCACCTGCGGACACTGCCGAATCACTTCTGCGGCTAACGCCTCCGATTCCCGCGAAGCGGTCCCGTTGCCAATGGCAATGATGTCCACCTGCCAGCGGGCAATCATGGCCTTCATGAGTTCCATCGCTTCTTTGTATTTTTTCTGCGGCGGATGGGGATACATCACACCCACTTCCAAGACCTTGCCGGTATCGTCCACCACAGCCAGTTTACAGCCAGTGCGAAAGCCCGGGTCTACACCCAGTACGGTACGCCCCTTCACCGGCGCCTGCAAAAGCAAACTGTGCAGATTGGCGGAAAATACCTTGATAGCCTGTGCTTCGCCCTGCTCGGTCAACTGGCTGCGGATTTCCCGCTCAATGGCCGGACCGATCAACCGCTTCCAGCTATCCTTGGCCGCTTCGGCAAATAAAGCTGCGCCGTCGGCGGGCCGCTTGCGCTGATACTGACGGGCAATGGCGGCAAGCACCGGTTCTTCGGGCTGCTCCAGTTTTACCGAAAGCACATCCTCCTTTTCACCGCGGTTGATGGCCAAAATCCGGTGGGGCGGAATTTTGCGCACCGCTTCCTCATAGGCGTAATACATTTCATAGGGCGTGGTTTCTTCCTCGGCCAGCTCCTTGCGCAGCTTCGTTGCCAGCCGTCCTTCTTTCCAGGCCAGTTGCCGGGCGATTTTTCGCAAGTCGGCGTCGTCGGCAAGGATTTCCGCCACAATATCCATAGCGCCCTGTACTGCTGCTTCCTTTGTTGCTACGCCTTTTTCTTCATCTATGTATAAAATTGCTGCTGCTTCTATGCTGCTTGCGATATCGCCCTCCAAAATTGCCATGGCCAAGGGCTCCAGCCCTTTTTCCCGAGCTGCGCTGGCTCTCGTTTTACGCTTTTGCTTATAGGGCAGATAGAGGTCTTCCACTTCCTGCAAAATTTCTGCCGCCCGGATTTTCTGCTCCAGCTCTGCAGTCAGCTTGCCCTGCTCGCCGATACTGGCCAGCACATCCTCCTTGCGCTGCTCCAGATTGCGCAAATACTGCAGCCGTTCTGCCAGCTGCCGCAGCACCACTTCGTCCATTTCGCCGGTTACTTCCTTGCGGTACCGGGCGATAAAGGGAATGGTATTGCCGGCGTCCAGCAATTCTACCGTTTTACTGATTTTTCCCAACGGCCAGTTGAGTTCTTTTGCCAGCCGTTTCAGTTGCTCCTTCTGCTGCCGGCTCTGTTCGTTCGGTTCGCTCACAGCCTGTATCCTCCTCTTTTGGGAAGGCAGCCCGCAGGCCCATGCTAATTTGCAGTGCCTGGTCCACCTGCTCCATAATGTTTTTGTCCAGCGTGCAGATGCGCTCTTTCAGTCGTTTTTTATCAATGGTGCGCACCTGCTCCACCAGGACCACGGAATTTTTCGATAATCCATTTTCTCTGCCAGCCAAATCTACATGAGTCGGCAGCTTTGCCTTGCACATTTGTCCAGTAATGGCGGCCACAATGGTGGTCGGGCTGTGCTGATTGCCCACATCGTTTTGAATAATCAGCACTGGCCTTACACCACCCTGCTCAGAACCAATCACCGGATCCAGTTCGGCAAAAAATACATCTCCCCGTCTGATTTTCGTCATGGTTTCTCTCCAACATTCTGTTTTTTCTTCTGCTATGCACGCCACGGCTAGTCTATATAAAATTTAGGCACCCGCGGTGCAATTCCGCACACAATCTCATGCTCAATGGTTTTCAGCATAGCCGCCATCTCAGTCACGGTTATGGACACGTCGCCGTCAGTACCCAGCAGCGTCACCTCGTCGCCCACTTGTAGCTGCGGCACCTGAGAGGCGTCCACCATAAACTGGTCCATACACACCTTGCCGATAATGGGCAGTTTTTTCCCCTGACAAAGCACATATCCATAATTGCTCAACAGCCGGTTATAGCCATCGGCATAGCCCACCGGCACCGTTGCCACCAGCGTATCCTGTTTCAGCTCAAAGGTACCGTTATAGCCAATCAACCGCCCAGCCGGCAGCAGCTGCACCCGGCCTACCCGCGCTTTCCACACCAAAGCCGGCTTCAGGTCTGCTGTGTTGTGCATTTCTGCAGAAGGCTGGAAGCCGTACAGCATAATGCCGGGCCGCACCATATCCAAATGGCCCTCCGGCAAATCAATGATGCCGGCGCTGGCCGCCATATGCCGGATTGGAATGCGCACACCGGTCCGTTCTTCCAGCCGCGCACAGAATTGCTTGAAAATCGCCAGTTGATTTCTGGCAAAGGTTTTGTCGGCCTCATCGGCTTTGGAAAAATGGCTGAAAATGCCTTCTACCGTGATGCCTTCCATGTTTAAGATGGCCTCTGCTGTCGCCAATCCGGTTTCATCGGCCTGAAAGCCAATCCGGGACATGCCGGTATCCAATTTGAGATGCACCAGCGCCTTTTTCCCCATTGCCAGGGCTTTGGCATTCAACCGCGCTGCTTCTTCGGCGTCAAACACCGCTAAACGAATTTGCTGCTGAATGGCTTGCTCATAGCCTTCCTCCGGCGTCCAGCCCAATATCAGAATGGGGCAGGTAAATCCTGCTTCCCGCAGCTCCATTGCTTCGGTAAGCATAGCCACTGCCAAAAACTCTGCGCCTGCTGCCAAACAGGCTTTGCTGGTTTCTATCACGCCATGTCCGTAGCCGTTGGCCTTCACCACGGCACACACCTTTACCTGATCTCCTACGATTTTCTTTACTGTCTCACAATTATACTGCAAATTAGCTGGACTGATTTCCAGCCATGCTGGGCGGTATGCGCTCATATGCTGTCACCTCGTTAAGATTGTTGAAATGGAATTGATGATGTCTCCTGCTTTGCTGCTTACTTCTCCGATGGTTTGCGCCACCTGCTGTCCTGCCAGTCCGTGCAGATACACTGCACAGCAGCAGGCTTCGTCGGGCTGCATGCCCTGCGCCAAAAATGCGCCGATGATGCCCGCCAGTACATCGCCGCTGCCGGCCACCGCCAGTGCGGGGCTGTCGGCCACGTTCATGTAAAGCTTGCCGTTGGGCGCAGCAATGATGGTGTTGGCGCCTTTCAGCACCAGCCATACCTTGTGCTTTTCGGCAAAGTCCTGGGCCACTGCCAAACGGTTGTTTTGAATATAGCCGGTTTCCAATCCGGTAAGCCGTGCCATTTCGCCGGGATGGGGTGTCAGCACCACCGGCCCTCTGGCCTCTGCCAGCTTGTCCATCCACTCTGCCGAAACATGCAGGCCGTCGGCGTCGATGACTGTGGCACAGCGGCTGTTCTGCAAAATTTCCGCCACAATGGCGCCGGTCCACGGTCCGCTCATGCCGGGCCCTACAACCACCGCTTTTTTATTGCGCAACTGCTCTTTTAACGGCCCAATGCTTTCTTCTCCAAACTGATTGCCGCCGGGCAAAGGCTGCACCATTGCCTCCGGCACATTGACCGCCACATGCAGCTGCACGCCGTCGGGCACTGCGCAGCTCATCAGCCCCACGCCTGCCCGCAAAGCTGCCTGCGCTGTCAGTGTCACTGCGCCGCTCATACCCATAGCGCCGCCCACTGCCAATAAATGCCCGTAGGTGCCTTTGTGGCTGGCCCGGCTGCGCGGCTCCCGACACACTGCCAAAACACTGTCGTCAATGATCTGACAGTTTAACGACAAACCTTGATAGACTTCTTCGGGAATGCCAATGTCCTTTACCACCACCTGACCGCAATAGCGAAGGCCCTTGTTGAGCATCTGTCCCCGTTTGGGCTGGGCCAAGGCTACCGTGTAATCGGCCTTTAAGCAGCGGCCCCAAATTTCACCGGTATCGCTGTTTAAGCCGGAAGGCACATCAACGGCTACCTTCAAGCAACTGCGCCGGTTGGCGATATCAATAATCTGCTCAGCCCGTCCTGTTACTTCCCGGTTGACGCCGGTGCCCAGCAAAGCGTCAATTAAAATATCGCTGTAATTGACCGTGACCTTCAATAAATGCATGCTGTTTTCGCTGTCCAGCCAGTAAATTTTCACTGGCAGCTTGGCCAAAATTTCATAATTTTGTTTGGCGCTGGGCGATAATTCCCGTTCCGCTGCAATAAACACTTTAACCGCCACGCCCATACGGTGCAGATAACGGGCGACCACCAAGCCGTCGCCGCCATTGTTGCCAGCACCGGCCACAATGGTCACGCTTTTTTTCACTAAATCAGGAAACTGTTCCTGTAAAAATTCCACCACCGCTTTGCCGGCATTCTCCATCAGCACCATTTCCGGAATGCCCAGTTCTTCAATGGCGGCGCGGTCTACCTGCCGCATCTGTTCTGCCGTTACCAGATACATCCTACTCCCCCTCCAGCACAGCGGTGGCAATGGCATAGGCCTCAGAATGACTCAAACTGATATGCACACGCTGTATATTTCTGCTTTGGGCCAGCTCCTGGGCTTTTCCATAAAGCGCCACCTGGGGCTGACCGCTTGCTGCATTGATGACTTCAATTTCTTTTAACCCTACCGGACCAATGCCGGTGCCCAACGCCTTGCCGACCGCTTCCTTGGCCGCGAAACGGGCCGCAAAGGACTGCCAGCAATTGGCCTTACGCCGGCAGCAGGCAATTTCCTGCTGGGTATAGACCCGTTCCAAGAAACGCGGATTTTTTTCAATGGCCCGGCGGATACGGTCAATCTCCACCATGTCGGTTCCAACTCCAGCAATCACGATGGGTTCATCACCGTTTCAATCACACCGGCAATTTGCTGCGCCAGCCGCTCAATCTGCGCCTGATTTTTGCCTTCCACCATCACCCGCAGCAAATTTTCTGTGCCGGAAGCCCGCACCAAAATGCGGCCGCTATGGCCCAGTTGGGCCTGTGCAGCGGCAATGGCCTCCTGAATTTGCGGCTTTTCCTGCCAGCCATGCTTTTCTTTGACGCGAACATTGATTAAAATCTGCGGATATTGCTCCATTTGGGCTGCTAAATCGGCCAGCGACTGCTTGCTCTGCTTTAAAATCTGCAGCAGCTTCACACTGCTCAAAATACCGTCGCCGGTGGTGTTATCCAGCCCAAACACGATATGGCCCGACTGTTCGCCGCCCAACACAGCGCCGCTTTCTTTCATACCCTCAATCACATAGCGGTCGCCCACTTTGGTTTCCAGCGTTTTGATGCCTCTTTCCTGCAGCGCAATTTTTAAGCCCATATTGCTCATCACTGTAATCACCACAGTATCTTGCGCCAACAAGCCCTGCTCTTTTAAGTAGCTGCCGAAAATCAACAGCAACCGGTCGCCGTCCACCACATTGCCGTACTGGTCCACCGCCTGTAAACGGTCTGCATCGCCGTCATAGGCCACGCCCAAATCGGCCTGACAGTCTACCACTGCTTTTTGCAGTTGCTCCAGATGGGTGGAGCCGCAGCCGTCGTTGATATTAACGCCGTCCGGCGTGCAGGCGATGGCTGTCACATCAGCGCCTAAGGCCCGCAAAAGCTTGGGCGCAATCAAACTGGACGCGCCGTTGGCACAGTCGGCCACCACCCGCAGTCCGGCAAAATCGCCGTCCACCTTGCTCTTGATAAAGCTGCTGTAACGCTCTGCCCCTTCCGGATAGGCAATCACCCGTCCCACACCGGCGCCGGCCGGTGCGGGCACATCCTTTAAGCCATCGGCCACCACCGCTTCAATGGCTGCTTCCAGCTCATCGGGCAGTTTGGTTCCCAGCGGACTGAAAAATTTAATGCCGTTATCCTGATAGGGATTGTGGGAGGCAGAAATCACCACGCCAGCCATACAATTCAGCATACGGGTCAAAACTGCCACCGCCGGCGTGGGAATTACACCGGCCCGATACACATGCACACC
>CABQBF010000110.1 GCA_902462325.1 uncultured Peptococcaceae bacterium | reverse complement strand
GCAGCAATGGCGTGTCTAAATTTAATGTTTTCAGCGCGTTGTTTAAGGTTTTGCGCCGTTGGCCAAAGGCTGCTTTGACCAAGCGGTGAAAGAGGGCTTCGTCGTCGGCTTGCAGCGGTTTTTCCATCCAGGGCATAATATCGACCACGGCCGAATCTACATCGGGCTGGGGGATAAACATTTGCCGGGGCACCAGAAAGGCGTTGCGCACAGCGCCGTAATACTGGAGCGATACGGTGATTGCGCCGTAATCTTTGGTGCCGGGTTGGGCGGCAAACCGTTCAGCCACTTCTTTTTGCACCATAATCACAATACGGTCAATGGAGAAGCCCTGCTCTAAAAAGTGCATAACCAGCGGCGTGGTGATGTAATAGGGCAGATTGGCGATTACCTTGCAGCGATGGGGCGCGCCTAGTTTTTCGACAATCAATGCATCCAGATTGAGCCGCAGCGCATCGCCCTGCACCAGATAAAAATTGTCAAACTCAGCCATGGTTTCCTCGATAATTGGAATTAAATCGCCGTCAATTTCAATGGCAATTACTGCTTTGGCCTGACGGGCCAGCGCTTTGGTTAATGTGGCGGCGCCGGGGCCAACTTCGATAATAACGTCGTCAGGGCCAACTTCTCCGGCGTCTACAATTTTTTGCAGCAGATTGCCGTCGGTGATAAAATTCTGCCCGAACTTCTTTTTAAATTTGAAATTGTGTTTTTGCAGTGTGTCTTTTAAATTCATAGCATGGCCTCGATTTCTTCCCGGGGAATTTGATAGCTGTTCAATTTTTTGACCAGTTGTTTGGCATTGCAATGGCCGATGGATAATTGATCGCACAGGGCGGCGCGCCGTGTGGCGCTGTCCGGCAGACCGGATAAGCCCCACTGCACCAAATCGTTTAAATCGTATACAATATCGTATTGCTGATGTTCTGCTTTGGCGGCTTTCAACGCCCGCAAAATTGCTTCCGGCGAAGCGTATTCTACGCCTAGTTTGCCGGTTTTGGGGCAGCGCCCTTCTTCCTTGGTGATATAGGCATGCTTGCAGCCGGGCACCTTATCTTTTAAGATATGACGGATTTTGCCGCCGGGAAAATCGGGATCGGTGAATACAATAACGCCGCGCCGTTCTGCCAGCCCTTTGATTTCTTCTATTTTTTTTGCAGTCAGCCCCAAACCGGTGGTGATTAGGATATCGGCCTCCACTGCTTTGCGCAGCGCGCTGACGTCGTCTTTTCCTTCTACAACGATAACTTCTTTAATTTTTGGTTTCATGGTAGGATAAAATCCTTTCTTGTCTAATTTCATTTATATATCCCTATTATAACCGATTCTGTGGGCTGTACAAAGAAAAAAATTACCGTGTAGGAGGAAACATGCTATAATATAGAAATATAGGAAATAGAAATGGTTATCTTAAAAGAGAGAACGCGCAACAGGGAGGGATTTGACATGCTGGATTTTTTGCTGGAGCATCATTTGTTAATTTTTGAATCGTCCTGGATCATTGCGTTGCTGACCTTAATGATTGCCACCATGATTTCCCTGGAAAAACGGGACCCTGCCAAAACGCTGTGCTGGCTTTTGGTGTTGTTTTTGGTGCCGGTGCTGGGGATTGTATTCTATTTACTATTTGGAGAAAATCTGCGGGGCAAAAAATGGAGCCGCCGCCGGCAGACGATCCAGGAATTTTTGGATTCCGATGAAGCCATGGCCATTTTCCATCCGGAAACACTGGAAACCTTAAATAAAATGGCGGAGCAGAATATTTATTTTGAGGAGATGGATTCCAGCATTGTCAATTTGGTGATGCGTTCCGGCACAGTGCCCATTACCATCCACAATAAAATTGATGTGTATACCGATGGCTGCGACAAATTTGCGCAGATGATGGAAGATATCCGCAACGCCCAGGACCATATCCATCTGGAATATTTTATTATCAAGGACGGAAATTTGGCCCGCCCGCTGCGGGAGCTGCTGATAGAAAAAGCGCAGCAGGGCGTGGAGGTGCGCATTTTGTATGACGATATTGGTTCTTGGCGGCTTTATACCAACCCCATGTTTATGCACGGCTTACGGGCCGCCGGTGTGGAAGCCAAAACCTATGTGCAGGCCCGGTTTCCTTATCTGCATCGCAAGCTGAATTACCGTAATCACCGCAAAATTTGCGTCATTGACGGAAAAATTGGTTATGTGGGCGGGTTGAATATCGGCGACGAATATGTACACGGCAGTAAAAAATTCGGCTACTGGCGGGATACCCATTTACGCATAGAAGGGCCTGCCGTATATTCGCTGCAAACGGTGTTTATTACCGACTGGCTGACTTTAACCGATAAACGGCTGATTGACGCCCGGTATTTTCCCATGGTGGATACCACCAAGGGCACCAGCATGGTGCAGATTGCCACATCGGGGGCCGATTCGGCCAATCAAACTATTTATGAAGCATATTTTTATGCAATGGCGCAGGCAAGGGAAACCATTTACATTGAAACCCCTTACTTCGTGCCCGATGAAGCGATGCTGACGGCGCTGAAAACCGCTTCTCTGTCCGGTGTGAATATCAAAATTATCTTTCCCAGCATTGCCGACCATTTTACCGTTTATCATGCGTCTCTTTCTTATCTGGAGCAGATTATGAGCGTAGGGGCCGAAATTTATTTTTACGATAAACAGCCCGGCCCGTCGTTTATCCACTCTAAGGTGTTGCTGGTAGACCATGAGGTGGCTTCTGTAGGCACGGCCAATATGGATATTCGCAGCTTTATGATTAACTCGGAAATCAATGCTTTTATTTATGATAACAAAACGGTCAATCAGTTATATCAGATGTTTGAGCGGGATTTAGAGGATTCGCGCCGCATTACCGAAGCGGAGTTTCAGCAAAAGGGATTTGGCAAGCGCATGGTAGAATCGTTCTGCAGGCTCTTTTCTCCTTTGCTGTAGGATTTTATCTCTGCGCTGGCTGATACACGCAGCAAAAAGAAAAGTAAAAGGGAATGCAGGCTTGTTTCACAGGCGCTCATCATGCTATAATAAAACGCAGTAAGTAAAATATGCAGAAACCATGACAGAAAGAGGTGCAGTTATGAGTTATCGCGCTCTGTATCGTGTATTTCGTCCCCAAACCTTTGCAGAAGTGCGGGGACAGGACCATATCAGTACAACTTTAAAAAATGCGATTGTAACGGGGCGGTTGGCCCACGCCTATTTATTCTGCGGCCCTCGCGGAACGGGGAAAACCAGCTCTGCCAAAATTCTGGCCAAGGCGGTTAATTGTCTGGATTTACAGGACGGCGAGCCGTGCAACCAGTGCGCCAATTGCCGGGCTATCAATGAGGAGAGCTTTTTGGATGTGTTGGAAATCGACGCAGCCAGCAACCGCGGCATCGATGAAATTCGCGATTTGCGCGACAAGGTTCGGTTTGCACCGTCGCAGGGGAAACGCAAGGTATATATTATCGACGAAGTCCACATGCTGACCAACGAAGCCTTTAATGCGCTGTTGAAAACATTGGAAGAGCCGCCGGCCCATGTGCTGTTTATTTTGGCGACTACGGAGCCGCAAAAAATTCCGTTGACCATTTTGTCCCGCTGTCAGCGTTTTGATTTTCGCAAAATTAATACGGCGGAAATTCGGGAGCATTTAGCCGATATTGTGAAGGAAGAAGGCGTGGAAATTTCCGACGACGCCTTATCGGCCATTGCCCGCAAAGCGGCGGGCGGTATGCGGGACGCCATCAGCGTGCTGGACCAGTGCATTGCTTTTGCGGGAAACCGCATTGAGCTGGAGCATGTGGAGCTGGTGCTGGGGACGGTCAGCGAGGAAGCCACTGCCGCTCTGGTGGACGCCGTTATCGGGCAGGATTACAGCCGGTTGTTTCTGTTGCTCAACGATTTTGTGCAGCAAGGCAAGGATATCAAACAAATTTTGCGGGATTGTATCCAATATTGCCGACAGTTGCTGCTTTTGAAGGTGGCGCCGAAAGAGCAGCTCATCGAATTGTCGCCGGATAGCATTGGCAAAGCCAAGGAACAAGCCAAGGCGTTGCCGGTGGAATTTTTAGGCCGCATGATTAATCGGCTGGCGGCTGCAGAAAAAGATTTGCGCTATTCTAATCAGCCGCAAATTCTGCTGGAGGCAGCTTTTGTTGACTTGATGATTCAGGGCTTAGAGCCAGTATCCAACCAACCGGCGCAGGCTGCGGCAACGGCCAAATCGACAGGGCGGACTGGGCAAAAGGCACAGCAGGCAGAGGCTCCGGCGAAACCGGTGCAAAAGCTGATAGCCAGCGAGGAATTGCTGCAGCAGTGGGCTGAAGTGATGAACCAAATTAAGGGCAAAAGCGTGAAGCTCCATGCCTTTTTATCGGAAGCCAAGCCGGCCGCTTTTCAAAACGGCGAGTTGATTTTACGATTTAACCATCAATATAAATTTCACTATAATACGGTCAATCAGGAGGACAATCTGCGGTTAATTGGTCAAATTGTCAGTCAATTGACTGGCCAGCCGGCAAAAGTGGTTGCGGAGCTGGAAAACGAGGCAGGACATATCAAACAGGAGCTGACGTTAGCCGATGAGGCGAGGAAGCTATTCGGAGCGGGGGTAACAATCGAACTCAAAGATTAGGCCACATTCTTTTCTTGTCTGACTGTGTTGTTGTGAAAACGGCTCGCTCGCATACAATTTGTATAGTCTCGCATCGCCGTTTTCACAACTGCCTTGTCAGACAAAAAAATAATTGTGTCCTTGGGTTTATTTTTGGCAGCGGCCTTGCCACACGAAAAAATTCCTACGTTCCAGGTGCAATAAGGGTAAGGTGTCGCCGTTTCGGGCGCAGTTATATCATGGCGGCGCTGTTTGATTGGTTTTAGGGGAAACTTTTATTTCTATAAATTTTTATTTTTAGGAGGATTAAAAAAATGGGTGCAAATATGCAAAAAATGATGAAACAAATGCAGCAGATGCAGACCAAAATGGCAAGATTACAGGAAGAACTGGCGCAAACTCCAGTGGAAGCCACTGCCGGCGGCGGTGTGGTGAAGGTGGTTGTCAATGGCGCCAATGAAGTGCTGTCTGTGGAAATTAAGCCGGAAGTGCTGGATCCGGATGATCCGGAAATGGTGCAGGATCTGGTGCTGGCTGCTGTCAATGAAGCCTTGCGGAAAGCACAGGATATGGTAAACACAGAAATGGGCAAGCTGACAGCCGGTATTAAAATGCCCGGCGGCATGGGCGGTTTGTTCTAATGAGCAGCGGTTATTCCGACGCGCTGGGCAATTTGGTGGATCAACTGGCAAAGTTGCCCGGCATTGGCCGCAAATCTGCGCAGCGGCTGGCCTTTCATATTTTGAAGCAGCCGGAGAAAGAGGCTCGTTTGTTGGCAGCGGCGATTATGGAGGCCAAAGAAAAAATCCATTATTGCAAATGCTGTTACAATTTAACCGACCAGGAGCTGTGTCCTATTTGCAGCAATCCCAACCGGGACAGTTCTATCATTTGTGTGGTGGAAGATGCCCGCGATGTGTTGGCCTTAGAACGGGCCAATCAGTTTCATGGTCTTTATCATGTGTTGCACGGCGCCATTTCGCCGATGGATGGCATTGGTCCGGAGCAACTGAAAATTAAGGAGCTTTTGCAGCGGCTGCAGGAGCATCCAGTCGAAGAAGTCATCATAGCAACTAATACCAGTATTGAAGGCGAAGCAACCTCTATGTACCTGAGCAATCTATTAAAGCCGTTAGGCGTAAAAGTGACCCGTATCGCACAGGGTTTGCCTGTGGGCGGCGATATTCAATACGCCGATGAAGTTACCCTGGCGCGAGCCTTTGAAGGCCGCTGGGAAATATAAGGAGTGTTTATTATGAATCAAGTATATGCTGTGGCGGTTGTCGCTTCCGGTCCTTTTGCAGAGGCGCCGTTTATGGGAATTGTGTTGTTATTGGGTGTTGTTCTGTGCAGTCTGCTTTGTGTGGCTGCGGCGCTGCTGCATGGCGGCGAAACGCTGCAGCGTTCCAGTGTGATGCTGATTAGTCAGATTTATCTGGTGCTGACGGCGCTGTTACAGTTATCTGTTGCTGAGGATAGCATTGTAGCACAGGTGGCAGGCTTTTTGGTATTTGCGTTGGGTGTAGCGCCTGTTTTCTTTCACAAGAATAATTTCCGCGCTGCCCGTTATTGTATCGCTGTGGGAGCGGTCGTAGCAGCCTGTGCGATTTTATTATTCTAAAGGGATAGTTTTTTATTTGGCTGTGACGGAGAGGAGGCCGTGCTTATATGGAAACATCGTTGACAGGCCCATCTAGTTGGGGTGTGTGGCTTGGCTATGACCGTTCCACCCTAATAACCGCTGTCCTTGTATGCAGCTTGCTTTGTGCAGCCGCCGTTTTGTTCCGCAAGGGCTGTAGTTTGCAGCGGATAGGCGTTATGGTGCTGTGTCAGTTTTACTTTGTATTGACGGCTTGTTTTTTGTTGCTGCTGGGGCTCAACAATCCGGCGGCGCTGATGAGCGGCTTGCTGTTATTGCTTTTGACTGTGGCGGCGCTGTGCTTGCGCAAGAGGAATTTTCCCATATCCCGTTGCTGTGTGGCAGTCAGCGCAGTGATGGCAGTAGCGGGTATTCTTTTGTTGGCGTAAGGGAAAGTCTGTAGTAGCTTTACTACAGGCTTTTTGTTATTCAAGCCCCTTTGGCAGGGCGTGTGCTGCAAACGGGCGTCGGCGTTGCTGTTGATGCGGCAGGGAGGAAGAAGCGCAGTTGGGAGGTGACCTATTTTGAAATTTCAAATTATTACAGTGGGAAAATTGAAGGAAAAGTATTTGAAAGACGGTATCGCCGAGTATTTAAAGCGGCTGCAGCGCTATGCCACAGTGGAGATTATGGAGGTGGCGGATGAGCAAACGCCCGACGGCGCTTCAGAGGCGGAGGAATTACAGATTAAAGCCAAAGAAGGGCAGCGTATTCAAAAATATATCAAGGACGATACTTATTTGATTGCGTTGGCTATCGAAGGAACCATGTTCACCTCGGAGCAGTTGGCCGAAAAAATTGAACAACTGGGGCTTGCGGGAAAAAGCCATATTACGTTGGTTATCGGCGGTTCATTAGGATTGGACGCCGGTATTTTGAAGCGGGCCGATTTGCTGCTGTCCTTTTCCAAGCTGACCTTTCCCCATCAGTTGATGCGTTTAATTTTGGTGGAACAGTTATATCGCAGCTATCGCATTATCAAGGGCGAGCCTTATCATAAATAGCGCAGATTGTTTTTGTGTCTTCATAATTTCTCCAAAATTTTTTGCTACAATACAGGCAAGAAAAGCGGAGAAGGAGATGTCGATATGCGGAACGATAAGCAAGAGATTATTTATACCATTCAAGGCATGACCTGCGCAGGCTGTGCGATGAAAATTGAGCGATTGTTAAGGAAAATGCCAGGTGTGCAGGAGGCGCGGGTGCAGTATGCTGCCGGAAAAGCACGTATCATTTATGAAGAAAGCCTGATTTCTACTGACGAGATTGCAGAAAAAATCCAAAGCTTAGGCTATGAGGTTGTGTCTCAGAAATGTATTGATCAGAAGCTGCAGCCTGTTGGGCAGCTGGCTGGCGCGCTCATTGTTCTTTTGGCCGTTTATAATTTGTTGCGCTGGTTTGGAATAACAGATATTTTTTACATGTTTCCAGAGGCAAAAGCAGGTATGGGCTATGGTATGCTGTTTATGATTGGTCTGTTCACTTCTATACATTGTGTTGCCATGTGCGGTGGGATTCATCTTAGCCAATGTATGCAGAATGGCGCTGAACCAGGCGCTTGCGCGGCAAACAGGGCAGCTTCGTTGAAACCAAGCCTGCTGTATAATATGGGCAGGATCCTTTCTTATACGTTGATCGGCGCTTTGGTAGGGCTTTTGGGTATGGCGGTCAGCTTTTTCGGCAGCGCCAAGGGCTTTATTCAGGTCGTGGCCGGTGTTTTTATGATTGTCATGGGCCTTAATATGCTGCAGCTGTTTCCGGGCCTGCGGCAATTGCAGCTCCATCTGCCCCAGGGCATTGGTCATAAGCTTTATGCGCTGAAGGAAGGAAAGGGACCGTTTGTGATTGGCCTTTTGAATGGGCTGATGCCCTGTGGACCGCTGCAGGCCATGCAGCTATATGCGTTGTCCTCAGGCAGTCCGCTGAAGGGCGCGTTGGCTATGCTGTTCTTTGGGTTGGGGACGATGCCTTTGCTGTTTGGATTAGGCCTCTTGAGTACCGTGCTGAGTAGAAAGTTTACAAAAAAGGTGATGACAGCAGGCGCTGCGTTGGTGCTTATCTTTGGCGTTTCTATGCTGAATAGTGGATTGGCTTTAGCGGGCGTTTCCTACGCTGCAACGGCCAATGCTGCGCAGACAGATGCGCAGCTAGAAATGGCCAATGGAGTGCAAATTGTAAGAACCTCGCTACAGGGAGGCCGTTATGAACCCATTGCTGTGCAAAAGGATGTCCCTGTAAAGTGGGTGATTACAGTTGAAAAGGGAGACCTGAATGGGTGCAATTATCGCATGGTAATTCCTGAATATGATATCGAAAAGCAGTTGGAGTATGGAGAGAATATTATTGAATTTACACCTGATGAAGCAGGAACCTTTGCTTATAGCTGTTGGATGGGTATGATTCGGAGCAGCATTACAGTGGTAGAAACTGGGGAACCGATACCGGAGCCGGAACAAATCAGCGTTCCCTACAGCGGCGGTATGAGT
>CABQBF010000109.1 GCA_902462325.1 uncultured Peptococcaceae bacterium | reverse complement strand
TAGCACACAGTCCTTGGAGAGGGACTATAAACACTACTACTTTATAATACGAGGAGCGTATCTCAACATGAAACATAAAAAATTGGTGACTTTAGCTTTGGCAACCGCTTTAACAGCAAGTATGTTTACCCCGGCTTTTGCGGATAGCAATGCTGTCAATGTAATCAATGGCAATGGATCTGACGCCGCAAATCCTGCAACAACCATTCAGGACAAGCGGATTCTGGATTATGCAACCACCATCGGCACAGTGCAGGAAGTGGGTGAGGGCAGTGTATTGGTAAAAAATGACCAGACAGAAATTCAGTTCAATATTGATGAAAGCACCTGGCTGGTGGACGGGCAGCAGGGAATCCCCGTTACGCTGCAAGATTTGCAGGGCAAGGAAGTTGTGGTTTCGCACAGTATGGCCATGACCAGAAGCCTGCCGCCACAGAGTTATGCCTACGCGATCATCGTTAAGGGTGATGTGACGCCCAATTATGCCATTGTGGAAGAAGTGGCTGACAGTGAAATTGGCGCGGTACGACTGACCACCAACAACGGCGGCATGTGGGTGACTGTGGCAAAAGATGCGGAAATCAAGCCGCTGAAGACGAAAAATATTGTAACTGCACAGGATTTGCAGCCCGGCGCAGAGGTTATTCTGTATTATGATATAGTGGCCTTAAGCTATCCGGGACAGGCCGGTACTGACAGAGTCGTATTGCTGCAGCCTGCTGTTGAACAGGAACCTGACTTAGTAGAGGGCGCAGCTATGGTAAGCTTGCGGGAAGCTGCCGGTCAGTTAGGCTTGCAGATTAATTGGAATGCCGAACTGCAGACGGTGGTATTGAGTAAGGAAGGCTACAAAGCAACGATTTCCATTGGCAGCGCCAAATATGGTTATACGAAATTAGTAGAAAAAGATGGAAAACAAACGGAAATGATGGCCGAAGCGCTGGCTGCGCAAGCGCCGGAGCTTCGTGACGGACGTACCTATGTACCGCAGAGTATGGTAGACGCGCTGAAACAGCAGATGCAATCATAAAAAGACAAGACGAAAGGTAGCAAGGCTGCGCATGGAGATGTGCAGCCTTATTTGTTTTTGGTATTTTTTTATTTTTTCTTAAAAATAACTTTATTCTGTATTCTAAATCTTATATAATCATAATAAGCAGTTCGTTTGTGTACAGAGAATGACGCTGGTATGATAAGGAGGCGGCTGATGCGGATTTTGATTGACGCTGATGGCTGTCCGGTGGTGGATTTGACCATTGGCTTGGCGCGGGAGTTTGGCTTGGAATGTATCATTTTGTGCGATACGGCCCATTATTTTAATCGGGAGGGCGCTCGCACGGTGGTGTTATCCCAGGGCGCGGATAGTGTGGATTTTGCTTTGGTGAATATGGTGCGAGCCGGTGATATTGTGGTAACGCAGGATTATGGCTTGGCGGCCATGTGTCTGGCGCGCAGCAGCAAGCCGCTCAATCAGAATGGGATGCGCTATCATGACGGAAATATCGACGGCTTATTGGCCAGCCGACATGCAGCGCAGAAAGTCCGAAGAGGCGGCGGCCACACCAAGGGGCCGGCAAAACGCACCAGGGCGCAGGATGAGGCATTTATCTGTCAGCTGCGCAATATGATTGTGGCAGGACTGGCGGAAGAAGATAAGGTTCAGACAGCAAATAAGCAGCAGAATGAAGGAGGAAATGAGCAATGATGCAGGAAACCTTGAGACGGCAGCGTGAATTTTATTTATGCGGGACAACGCTGGACATCGAATGGCGGTTGAAGCAGCTGCGGGCACTGCGGAAAACCATTAAAAAGTACGAGGAAAATTTGATTTGGGCGTTGGAGGCCGATTTGGGGAAATCGGAATTTGAAGCCTATACGACAGAAATTTCGATGGTATATGATGAAATTAATACGGCCATTAAGCATTTGCCCAAATGGACGGAAATCCGTCATGCCGACGGCGGCGGGCTGAGCCAGTATCCGGGGCGGTTATTGTCCTATACGGAGCCGCTGGGACTGGTGCTGATTATCGTGCCGTGGAATTATCCGGTACAGCTTGTATTTTCGCCGCTGACGGCCGCAATTGCAGCCGGTAACTGTGTGGTAATCAAACCGTCTGAGCTGGCGCCAAAAACCCAGGAAGTGGTGCAGACCATCATTCAGGAAACCTTTGATGACACCTATATCAGCATTTTCACCGGCGGACCGGACGTGAGCCAGGAATTATTGAAAGAAGATTTTGACCATATCTTCTTTGTAGGCAGTCCCAAGGTGGGCAAATATATTATGCGGGCGGCAGCTGAGTATCTCACCTCTGTTACGTTAGAGCTGGGCGGCAAAAGCCCTTGCATTGTGGAGGATACCGCCGATTTGAAGGTAGCCGCCAAGCGCATCATCTGGGGGAAATGCTTAAACTGCGGGCAAACCTGTATTGCGCCGGACTATGTGCTGGTAGACCGCAAGCGCAAGCCCGAATTGCTGAAGTATATGCAGCAATATTTAGAAGAATTTTATCCCGGCGATATTTTTTCTAATCCCGATTACCCTCGGATTGTCAATGAGCGTCATTTAGACCGCTTGCTGGAATTTTTAAAGGACGGCCATATTGTTTACGGCGGGAAGTATAATCGGCAAAAAGTGCAACTGGAGCCTACGATTTTAGACCAGGTAGACCCGGAAAACAGCAATGTGATGAACGAGGAAATTTTTGGGCCTATTTTGCCGGTCATTCCGTACGACCATTTGGAAAATGCGATTTGCTATATTCAAAACCGTCCTAAGCCGCTGGCGTTGTATCTGTTTACCCGCGATCCCAACGTGGAACAGATGGTGATGAATCAGATTTCCTTTGGCGGCGGCTGTATCAATGATACGGTGCTGCATGTTTCCGGCGCTGAAATTCCGTTCCGTGGCGTGGGGCAAAGCGGCATGGGCGGCGCTTATCATGGCAAAGCGGGGTTTGACACCTTCTCCCATCAGAAGGTTGTGCTGAAACAGTCCAATGAAATTGAGCTGCCTTTGCGATATGCGCCGTATAAAAAGAAACTGAAATGGGTTCGTACATTAATGCGGTAGGTGCTTTTCCACAAAGTTATCCACAAATTTGCTCAGTTATGCACAGAAAAAAGTGGATAACTACTGCATTTACGGCCTTCTGTGTATAAGCATGATACAGTTTATGCACAATTTGCACAGAAAAGCTGTTCGACGATGAAAATCGCCATAGCGGCAAAAGCATTGGACGTCGATTGGGTTTTCCAGCAATGCGGGCGGCAGAATAATCAAGATATGAGAACTGCAGGTTGAAAGCAAATGTCTTTCGCCTGCAGTATTTTTTATATGTTGATTGTCTAAAATGGGGCAAAAATTTGCAATATAGTTACATATTTTTGCGCTCTGAGGGAAGTGCCGTTCCTATTTGCGATCGCATGTTATATTTTTGTGCGCTGATTTTGTCTGATATTTGTATATTGCCGAAATCTCGCGGGATTTGCCGGTTTTTTTGAGTTTCCTTTTTTTGTAATCTGTGTTATGCTGGCAGCGTAAAGGAGGGATGCAAGATGCAAAAACAGAAAACAGCGCATCTGGCAAAAAAATTATTTGGCAAGACAGCCGGGAAAGGAGGCTTCACGTTGGTAGAATTGATTGTGGTCATCGTGATTATGGGGATTTTGACCGCAGCGATTTTACCGGTGGTAACAGGCTATGTGTCCACTGCGCGGGAGCAGGTGAGCAATTCCAACCAGCACATGGTAGAGCAGGCGGCGCGGCTCTATTTGACCAGTTGGGAGATGGAAAGCGGCGGTGCCGAAAGCGCCAGCCTTACGGCATCGGAGCTGGTGGAAAAAGGGTACTTGTCGCCACTGCCTGAAGGGGAGGATTATACCGTAGCGATTACCAAAACCGATAGCCGGTATGATGTGACAGTGACGCCAATCACCAGCACCGGCGATTAAGGAAGAACGAACTTGAACTAATACGGCGATGACGAAAAGAGGTCGCCGTATACCAGACACCCTATGTCGCTTGAGTACCTGACAGTTTGCCACAAAGCCTGTTGAAAAAGCGGCGCGTGCTTTTGCGGTCAGGTACTTGGAGTGACAGCATGGGTAACAATCCATAACAGGAGGAACAGGTCAAAACGATAAAACGTACATAAAACATAAAAAATGAACTAAAAATGAACCGCTTCTGACAGTTATGACAATATATCAGTGAACGGCCGTAAATGAAACACAGAGAGGAGGAACATCTATGGAACTGGCAGGATTAGAGCAGTTGGTGGAGCAATATGGAAATGTACTGTATGCCTTTTGCAACCAACTGACAGGTTCCCGACAGGAAGGGGAGGAACTGTATCAGGAAACCTTTTTGAAAGCGGTAGAACTGCACCGGCAAATTGATGGAGCGCAAAATCCGAAAGGCTTTTTGATTGCGGTGGCTGCTCGCCTGTGGCGCAATCGCCGCCGGAAATATGCCTGGCGGCAACGCATTGCTCCCCTTGAGCAACTAAGCGAACAAGCAGAACAACAACCTGCACAAGCATGCTGCGACAATCCAGAAGAGCTTGCTTTGCAGCGGGAACAGCAGCAGTTGGTCCGTCAGGCTGTCTCAGAACTGCCAGATAAATGGAAGCTGCCGGTATATATGTATTATACAGCGGGGCTTTCTATAGATGAAATCGCTGGCTTACTGCGCATTCCGGCAGGGACCGTGAAGAGCAGATTATATAAAGCGAGAAGTGTATTAAAAGAAAAATTGGAGGTGTCGTGGAATGAACAATGACAGAAAACTGGATGATTTATTGCGCCAGAGTTTGCAGGCGGAAACAGTAGGTCCTGTACCCTCGGCACAAATCCAAAAAGAAACGATAGAGAAAATGAAGGAGCGATATACCATGTTTTCAGGAAAAACGCGCAAATCGTTGTGCTCTGCCATTTTGGCTGCGGCATTGGTGGTGGCGGTGCCGGTGGGAGCCTTTGCAGCCTGGCAGCTGTTAAGTCCGGCGCAGATAGCCCATGAACTGCAAGATTCTGCTTTGGAAAAAGCCTTTGCCGGCGAGGAGGCGGTGGTTATCAATCAATCGGTGCAGTCCGGAGGCTATCGCATTACCTTACTGGGGCTGGTATCCGGCGCTGCTTGCAGCGACTATCTGCCAGCGGATGTGGAGGTCAATCAGGAGCGCTTATATGCCGCTGTCGCCATTGAAAACGCCGATGGAAGCCCTATGCCCGATACCGGCAGCGCGGAATACGGCGAAAACTCTTTTTTGGTGACACCGCTCATTCAAGGGCAGCTTCCCTGGCAGGTCAACATCTTTACCATGGGCGGCGGTTATGGCGAATTTGTGCAGGACGGCATTCAATACCGTTTGGTGGAATGTGAAGACATGACAGCCTTTGCAGACCGCAATGTGTGGCTGGCTGTTACCGATGAATTTTCTATCAGTAACGGAACCTTTTTATACGATGAAGCAACTGGAAATGTTGCTGAAAATCCCGATGCCGCCGGTGTAAATGTATTGTTTAAGCTGCCATTGGACGCTGTTGATGCAGATAAAACGAAAGCGGAACAGCTATTGCAGCAATGGAAGGCTGATAGCTCGTATAATCCGGACTATGATGCAGAAGCTGCTGCCGCCCATGAAAAACAATACCAGAAAATTATCCAGGAAGGCAGTATGCAAGAGCATAAATTGCTGGAGCAAAGCGCCGATGGCAGTTGGTGGTACTATTATGGCGACGGCGGACAGATGGAATTGTTGCCGGAAAATGCTGCGCGCATTGCCAACGGTGCAGTGTATACCGACAATTTGGTTACGATGGCCGATGCAGAGAACTGGCAGGCGGTGCTGTTGGGACGGGATGAACAAGGCTGTTTATATGGAGAGCTTTATGTGTTGCCTAAAACTGCGGAGGAAAAGGCCGGTGACGAGGACGATGGCCTGTCTGTTTCCATTGGCGGAAAATAATCATAACAATAGCCCATTATTTATATAACAAAAAGAGAAGCGGTTGGGGGAGTCCTCCGTAAGGAAGACGCCCCAAGGCTTTGTATCTCAAATAAAATATTGTTGTGTTTGGCCCGACGGCTATGCCGTTTTTGCGGCTTTTCGTTTCAAATGCTCGTTAAAGTAGTCTTCTATTTCTTCGGGAGATGGCTCTCGGATAATTCCAACGCCGTTATAGTAGATTTCAACGCCTGGATAACACTTACCGTCCCTGTATTCGGGTTTGGATACCACGATTTTCTATATGAACTCGTGTACCAGTTCGGGTATAAGCTCGGTAAGCTGCGTTACCCGCTTTGCCTTGTCAATGAACCGCTGTAAACCCTCGGTTTAGATTTTGGCATTTTCAAGGACGTTGTAAAGCCTATAAATCATGAATATCCTTCCGCTGATAGAAAATAAAGCTAAATACAGCCCCTAATATTCCGGTGCATAAAAACATGACTGCCATACCGCTTCCTGCGCCATCACCTACTAAAATATGCAAGAAACCTGCAATAGCGCTTTCTGTACGCATATACGGTTCAAATACATAATCCGCCAGATAGCCGCCAAGCAAAACGCCTATAGGGATACTGCTGACCTGAAGCGCATTTCTTATTGCAAATATTCTTCCTTGTATCTCTTCCGGAACATTTTGATATAAGACTACCATCTGTCCTGCATTGATAAAAGGAATCGGCAAACTTGCCATCAAACCGGCAAACGACCAAAACAACACATTCCTTCCCAATCCCATCATAATATCTCCCAGCAGGAACGATAGCATGGCAGATATATAAATCATTTTTGCACTGTTTGCTTTTACTTTTCCAGTAGAGACTATAATACCGCCTATAATTCCTCCAATCCCGATTACAGCATTCACAATACCGAGCGTAACGCTATTATTTGCGCTTCTTGAAAGAAGCATTGGTGACAGGATATTCTCATAGGTCAATCTGGAAAAGAAATTTAGTAATGCCATTGTCATAATGACGATCAAAATTCCATGATTTTGCGTTAAATACCGAAAGCCTTCCTTGCATCCGGCAAAAGCCGATTTCTTTTCTCTATTTTGAGATAAGTCCTCAGGGATTCTCAATACAAAAGCCAAAACCGAAAAAGCGAACAGAAAACTCGTCAAATCAATCACTAAAATCAGCTTCAAACTACCGAACGCAAATAGGGACGCTGCCAATACCGGGGACAAAACTCTAACAAGATTGTTTGAAAAAGAATTCAATCCGCTTACCTGCGTCAGTCTCTCCTTTGGTACCACTTTGCCTATTGCAACTGTGGCCGCTGGTTCTTGAAAGGCTTCCATAAACCCAATGATAAAGTTTACCAGATAGATACTCCATATCTGCAACGCATTTTCTGTGTATAGGGCAAGGATACCGGCGGAACAGATTGCGGCAATACTATCCGAAACCAGCATGATCTTTTTCTTGCTATGTCTATCTACAAAGGCTCCGGCGAACAAACTCGCAATAACATAAGGAACGTAATTAAAAAAGGTCATAAGCGAAATAGTCATCGCCGTTCCTTTTTGCGTATATGCCCATAGTATCAACGCAAAACTTGTCATCGAACTGCCCAATTGTGATAGGGCCTGACTCAACCAAAATATAATATATCTTCTAAAATTGTTATTCATTGAATTTTTCTCCTTATAGATGTCATTTAGGTCATTTTCTATAAGTGCAAAATCCAATGTGGACGATTTAGAATACAATCATCTCTGCGCAAGTATCGTCCAAACACCAGACCTTGCACAGAGAACTGCACTTAAATAGATTGTCATATTGCACAGCATAATACCACTCCCTTCGCTTATAAGAAACCGTTTAAGAATTTGGACTAAATCATCATTCTGTAACGCGGCAACCGATGACTTCCCTAAGTCTGAAGCGATGCCTCTCCCTCTGTAGGCAGGAAAACAACCGTATAATAAATATATCTTCTCCTGCCATCGTGTCCACACAGTATGGCTCCTGCTAATCGTCTATTCTCATATGCCGCAAAGCTTGTCTGAACCTCGTATTCCGGCTTTGGTGGGAGCCAAGCAGATGCCGCTGAAACCGTTTCTGCAATTTTTCTTGTGGGATCCCCCTTTCTCTAAAAACGGTGTAAGTGCCATATTTTTTCTCAGGGGCAAAATGTTCTATGTACCCTTCTTCTATACTATCTAAATCCGCAACCGTAGCCTGTCTAAAACTCATTTTCTTGTGCCCCCGCAAATCCCGATTTGCCAGCAAGATATATACAGCCAGCTATCCCTAATCTTCGTTTCTGTCATTCCGTCACCTTTTTGTGAATTGCATTATGTTAAAATCCTATTTTTTTAAATATTCAATTATAAGATTTATGGCTTCCTTAAATTGTCTGTGATTAAATCCATGTCTGGCGTTTTCTAAAATTACTAAATCAGAAGATGCATTTTTAGATGCCTCTAAAGCCTTTTGAGCATATTTCATGTCAACAATCTTATCTTTATTTCCATGTACAATAAACAATGGACAACTTATTTTCTGTATCTCTTTAAAAATGTCTATATTAATTGCTGATTCAGGATATTTGGCAGAAAACTTGAAAATTTTACTTTTCATTGTTTCTCTTATGTTGTTGGGATCAAATTCTATCATTTGCATTTTCCCTTTCCTGGCGTCATCTGGAATACATAAAGCAGGATAAATTAAAATTAATTTGTTTATTTTTTCTTGATACTGCGCAGCAATTAAACAAGAAATAAATCCTCCCTGACTGGCGCCAAATAAAATCAATTTTGTTATATCAAAGATC
>CABQBF010000108.1 GCA_902462325.1 uncultured Peptococcaceae bacterium | reverse complement strand
AAAATGGGAGTTGACGGGATCGAACCGCCGACATTCTGCTTGTAAGGCAGACGCTCTCCCAGCTGAGCTAAACTCCCAAAGGGTAAATGACATGTACGGGATTCGAACCCGTGAATGCCAGCGTGAAAGGCTGGTGAGTTAAGCCGCTTCTCCAACATGCCATACAGTATAGAAACGAATAATAGTGGGCCCACTTGGTTTCGAACCAAGGACCGTCCGGTTATGAGCCGGATGCTCTAACCACTGAGCTATAGGCCCACAAGTTTCCCCCTGGTTCAGGAGCCTTTTGTATTATACGTTACTATACCGATAAAGTCAAGCTTTTTTTTCTTAAATAATCCGAATAATGTTTTTATCGAAACTTAATCCAGATAATCCCGCAGCTTCCGGCTTCTGCTGGGATGGCGCAATTTGCGCAACGCTTTGGCTTCAATCTGCCGGATACGTTCTCTGGTAACACCAAATTCCTGGCCAACTTCTTCTAAAGTTCTGGAACGTCCATCGTCCAGCCCAAACCGCAGCCGCAACACTTTTTCTTCTCTCGGGGTTAACGTGTCTAATACGCTTTCCAATTGTTCCTTCAGTAAAATATAGGAGGCTGCTTCTGCCGGTGCTGGCGCATCTTCATCCTCGATAAAGTCGCCCAGATGGCTGTCCTCTTCTTCCCCAATAGGCGTTTCCAAAGAAACCGGTTCCTGGGCCACCTTCTGAATTTCACGTACCCGTTCCACCGGAATTTCCATAGCGGCAGCAATTTCTTCCGGTGTCGGATCACGACCTAACTCCTGCAAGAGCTGACGGGAAACGCGAATTAGTTTATTGATGGTTTCCACCATATGCACCGGAATCCGAATGGTTCTGGCTTGGTCCGCAATAGCACGGGTTATGGCCTGCCGAATCCACCAGGTTGCATAGGTACTGAACTTGAACCCTTTGCCGTAGTCGAACTTTTCTACCGCTTTGATGAGCCCCAGGTTGCCTTCTTGAATTAAGTCCAGGAATAGCATACCGCGCCCTACATACCGTTTCGCAATGCTGACAACCAGACGAAGATTGGCTTCCGCCAACTGTTTCTTGGCTTCTTCATCGCCTTCTTCCATCCGTTTGGCCAACTGCACCTCTTCTTCGGCACTCAATAAAGGAACCCGTCCAATTTCTTTCAGATACATCCGCACCGGATCGTCAATCCCTACGCCTTCCGGTACGCTAAGATCCAAATCAATGACTTCTTCCTCCAACTCCTCTGGTGGAACCTCTTCCTCCAATACAGGAACTGCTAGACCATCATCCTCTGTGTCCAGCAGCGTAACATCGGCATCTTCATCATCACCCAAACTGGATTTGTTTTTATCCGCATCATCATGAATGAGCTTAATACCCATAGCGCCAATTTGTTCATAAATATCATCGATCTGTTCTGGAGAAAGCTCTGTCTTGCTCAGGCTGTCCATAATTTCCTGATAGGACAGCGCGCCCTTTTCTTTTCCCTTAGCCAGTAACTGCTTAATTTTTTCTTTTTCTTTTTTCATCCTATTTGTTTCTGTCATCTGCTACTCCTCCCTTCTCGATGTTTCATATTCTTTCTTCGCCCGTCGGATTAAATCCAGTTTCTGCAATACCTCCTGCATCCCTTCTGCTGCCTCCATTTTTTGATTCTGCTGAATCTCTATTAATTTTTGTGTCAGCCTCTGATATTCCTGATCTAGCTGCTCCTGCTTTAATTGCCGCAACGAATCTTTTAAAACCTTTTCCGCATCGCCCAGATAGGTTTCTTCCATCAATAGCTCGGCCAACAACTGGCTCTTTTCCTGCGAAATCTCCGCGCTTTTCACCTTACCACAACGCTGAATACTGGCCGCAAAATCCTGATACAAATCGGCTGCCGTGCTGCTTAAAATTGAGGAACCGCCGTATTCTTCCACAACCGCAAGCAAATCGGGCCGTTCCGTCAAAACACGCAAAATATTTTTTTCGACTTTACTTTCTATATTCCCTACCGACAGATTGTTTTCCTGCACCTCATCACGCTGTTCTGTCTCCGGCATACCAGCGGCAGGCGCCGTGTTGTAACGGTGCAGTTCATCCCAGATAGCCTTTTCACTGACCTGTAAACTCACACTGATTTTCCGAATTGCCGTTTCTCGAGCCACCGCGCTTTGCATTTTGCGCAAATCGGGCAACAGCTGTACAACCACCTGCATCTTTCCTGTAATCGTATCTGTATTAGTTGTTTCCATATATCTGGCAATTTTATACATAATGAGCTCTTGACTCTGAGAAATTAGTGCTTCAAAGGCTTCTTTTCCATATTTTTTTAAATATTCATCGGGGTCGGCTTGGTCCGGAATTTGAATGACGCGGGCAGTACAGCCCAAATCTGACAAAATATCTAAACAACGCATGGTGGCCTTAATGCCGGCTGCATCACCGTCAAAGGATATGCCGACCTGATAGGTGCTGCGCATCAACAAACGTCCCTGTTCCGGTGTAAACGCCGTCCCCAACGGCGCTACAGCGTTACAAATACCATACTGATGACAGCTAATCACATCCATATAGCCTTCCACGATAATGGCCAAATCCGCATTGCGAATTTGTGTGCGAGCCAAATGTAATCCATAAAGATTGCGACTTTTATGGAACAACGGCGTATCCGGCGAATTCAGATATTTTTGCGGACTGGAATCCTTATCAATAATCCGCCCGCCAAAGGCAATGATATTGCCCTTTTCATCGCCAATTGGAAACATCAGACGCTGACGGAACCGGTCTATATATTGCCCTGGCCGTTTACTGGCACTGATTAAGCCCAAATCCAGCATTTCCTGCTCTTTGACACCCTGTTTTTTCAAAGCCTGATACAAACTATCCCAACCAGGTGGAGTCGCCCCCAATTGAAATTTTTCAATCGTCTCTTCGCTGATTTCTCTTTTTTTCAGATAATCCCGATAGGGTTGTCCCGCACTGGTTTCCAACAACACTTTATGATAATATCTGGCTACATAATTATTGATTTGCAGATAGCGTTTACGTTGTTCCAGCTTTTCCCGCTGCGCTGCCGTCAGTTCTTTTTCCGGCAGTTTCACATTGGCCCGTTTTGCCAGTTTTTCCACTGCTTCCAAAAAAGAGACGCCTTCTATTTCCATGATAAACCGGAACACATTGCCCCCTTTTCCACAGCCAAAGCAATGGAAAATCTGCTTCGCCGGTGAAACGGAAAAAGAAGGGGTCTTTTCATTATGAAAAGGACAAAGCCCCTGATAATTGCTGCCTCTTCGCTTTAAGGGTACATATTCACCGACAACAGAAACAATATCGCATCGGGCGACAATTTCATCCAAAATCTCCTGTGGAATATAACCAGTAGACATCATCATCACCCAAATTTCATTTATCTTGCTTATAATTCTCTAAAAAATTTAGAATTCCTCTTTTTTAAACAAATTTTATTTCCTTTTTCAACACAGTTTCCCGCCCTTTATCAAAACATCTACCTCAGCAAAACATCTGCTTCAGAAAACATCTGCTTCAGAAAATAGCTGCTTCAGAAAATAGCTGCTTCAAATAAAGGAACGGGGAATGGTAATTTCCTTAAAAACAGCAATACAAAAAGCATCGGACATTCCCGAAATATAGTCACAAACGCCCTGCTTAACACCTTCCGTTTCTGCAATCTGCTGATAAAGCGCCGGCATTTGCGCCTTGTGCTTACAATAATGATCAAATAAATAGTGTACCACCAAAGCGGCCCGCTCCCGTTCCTGCTGACAAATACCGCCTTTGTAGACATTGTCAAACATAAAGGACCGCAGCCCTTTTAGTGCCTTATCCACCTCCGGTGTAAAACATAGCTGCACCTGTTCTCTGCACTCCGCGTTTCCCATCAATTCCCGCGCATGCAGTACCAAATCGGTCACCAGCGTCGTGATACGGTCTCCATGGCTGTGTCCCAGCACGTCTGTATATTGCTGCGGCAAATCAGACTCTTGCAGCACACCGGCCCGAATGCTGTCATCGATATCGTGCTGTACGTAAGCAATTTTATCGCTGAACCGAATAATCTGCCCTTCTAAGGTAGCTGCGCCCTTTTGTGACGTACCGTAGCCGCTGTGACAGGCAACGCCGTTTAATACTTCCTTTGAAATATTCAGCCCTTGCTGCCCTTTGTGCTGCTCAATGCGCTCTAAAACCCGCACACTGTTGACATTATGCCGAAATCCGCCAGGCATCAATTCATTTAAGACCTCTTCTCCCGTATGGGCGAAAGGCGTATGTCCCACATCATGGGCCAACGCAATGGCCTCTATCAAATCCTCGTTCAAACGCAACGCTTTGCCAATGGTTTTGGCAATCTGGTTGACCTCTAAGGTATGGGTCAGCCGTGTTCGGTAATGGTCTCCGGACGGCGTGATGTATACCTGCGTTTTTTGGCTTAACCGGCGGAATGCCTTGGAATGGATAATCCGGTCACGATCCCGCATAAAACAGGTACGCAACGGGTCTGGCTCTTCTGGCTTGCTGCGCCCTAAACTTTCTGAGGATAACATGGCCAGCGGCGAAAGCTGCTGCCGCTCCCACTGCTCTATTTCTTCCCGCATTAACATCATAAGCACCCTCTCTCTGCCTACATTGTATGAGAAACGACTGCTGAAAAATACTTTATTTTATGTATATTCGTAATAAAAAAGGATTCTCCTTCTTTCTGACAACACTTTTTCGTTTCATCTGCCCTTTTTTACAAATTTCCGACTTTTTGAGGAAAGAAATTTTTTAAATGAAAAACAGGTGTAAACCGCACGTAGGTTACACCTGTCTGTTTCTATGTTATAAATTGGCACCGTTACAAGACTTCAACGCAGCGTTAATTTGCGTGATAGCAGCTTCCACAGCGGCAGTCTCGCCGAAAATAGCCAGCAAAATCATATTCTGCGGACAACTGCCCCGCACGTCCCGTACTGCAACATCCACCATTTTTTCAGCAATATCGGCAGCGCAAATCATATCAATGAGCTTCCCTTGTATTAAGCCGACTGCATCAGCTTGCAGGATGGTTTCCTCCATTGCACCGTTAATCCGGTGTTTCAGAATTTCCATCGTGCCTGCAGAAGGCGATTTGATGATACGAATATCCATTTAGGCCGGCCTCCTAATGACGAATCACAGCAACAGGAAAGTCATGACTGTTTATCCAGCTTTCAATTCGGTCCAACTCCTCGTCGCTCAAGCTGGGATCGCCGACAATGGGGTATTCCTTGCCCAACTGCTGATATTTATTGACTCCCAATTTATGATAGGGCAATAAATCAATGCCATGAAAGTTCTTTTTGTCTTTATAGGGCAGTAAAAACTGCACCACCTGTTCAATTTCCTCTTTGCTGTCGTTGATGCCTTTTAACAACGGCATTCTTATTTTTACATGATACCGCTTCTGCAGCAAAATTTCAAGATTTTTCAGAATCAATTCATTGTGTACGCCGGTTAATTGGGCATGCCGTTTGCTGTCCAAATGCTTGATGTCAAATAAAAATAAATCGACAAATTCAGCCACTTGTAAAAGATTTTCTGTCTTTGCATATCCGCAGGTTTCAATGGCGGTGTGAATACCTTCCCGCTTGCAGGCCATTAACAGATTGGCCGCCGCTTCGGGCTGCATCAACACTTCTCCGCCGCCTAATGTCACGCCGCCACCGGATACGCTGTAAAATGCCTGGTCTTCCTGGATAATCTCCAGCAATTCAGAAATTGTTTTTTCTTCGCCTACAACCGAAAGGGCATTTTGCAAGCAGGCACGCACACAGTTACCGCAGCCAGTACACTTCCGCTCCAAATCGCGGATCACCTCGTGCTGACCCTGTCCGTTCAGCCAGTGAATGCCCTGCGGACAGGCCTTTACGCAGGCACCGCAGCTTACACAGGAAGCCGCCTTAAACAATAGGCGCGGCCGGCGTTCCATGCCTTCCGGATTGGCGCACCACTGACAGCGCAGCGGGCAGCCTTGAAAAAACACCAAGGTCCGCACGCCGGGGCCGTCATACATGTTATACTTTTGGATATTAAAAATGGTTGCTTTGCGTTCAATCATCGTTTCCATCTCAATTCTTTCGCTTAAAAATGGGTCAACATGGTGCGGCTGATGATTTCATCCTGCACGTCTTTACATAATTCTACAAAGAACGCACTATATCCTGCCACCCGCACAATCAAATCCCGATATTGTTCTGGATGTTTCTGTGCTTCCAGCAAGGTTTCGTTGCTCAAATAATTGAACTGCATTTCCCCGTTGCCCATCTGGCTGGCAGTGCGCAGCAGTGTGATAATGCCGTTTTCGCCTTCCGGCGTATCTAACAGCCCGGCCATCAGCTTAAAGTTGTGTACCATACCAATGTTCATATTATCGCAGGACATTTTGGACACCGACTTGATAATGGCGGTAGGGCCTTTGAAATCGGCGCCTTGGGTTGGACTGATCCCATCTGACAACGGCAGCCAAGCCTTTCGCCCATTGGCGGAAGCGCCTGTAATCTGTCCCAACGGCGTATTGTTGGAAATGGACAGCGTGCCATGACTCAACACCGAATACAATGTTTTATACTGGCGATGTTCTTTTTCGGTAAAGCTGATAATATCGGCGGCAATGTTGTCGGCATAGTCGTCATCATTACCGTATTTGGGAGCGTCCAAACAATCCTTGCGGATTTGTTCATAGCCGACGAAATCAGCTTTCAAGGCCTCATTTAATTGTTCCAGCGTATATTTTTTGTCATCGTAAACCAGCTTTTTGATGGCCGCCATAGAATCGGCATAGGTTGCCAAACCGCTCCATACAACGCCGGGACCAAAATTGTACATAGCGCCGCCGGCAGAAACATCACAGCCATGTTCCATACAGCCTTCATACATAATGGACATCAATGGTTTCGGCGCCAAATCCCGATGTACCCGCTGCGTAATCACAGTGGCCACGCTGGACCATTTGGTCACATACTCGATTTGTTTTTTCACTGCCGCTTCAAACTGTTCATAGGTTTTAAACTGGCTCAGTTCGCCCAAATCAGGGCAGACCTGTTTTCCATACCACAAGGTTTTGCCGTGGTTCAGCACCAATTCGATGCAAATGGGCCACTGGGTGTAGGCCGTGGAAGTCCACTGATACAAACGGCCCGACTTTTGTGGTTCCACGCAGCCCATCAGGCAATAATCCCGGGCGTCTTCCATAGAAACGCCCTTCGCCAGCATCATTTTGATATGGGTATCGTCAAAATGACAAGCGGGAAAGCCCATGCCGGAGCGAATGACATCCACAATTTTCTTCATATATTTCTGCGGCGACAAGTTATGAATGCGACAAGCCAGAGAAGGCTGATAAATTTTCACATGCCGTACTGCATCCATCAACAAATAGGTCAAATCGTTGGTGGCGTCTTTGCCTTCTCGCGTCACACCGCCCACGCACATATTGACAAAGGGCTGATAGCCGGCAAAAAATTTGGATCCGCCTTCACTGGTAATCCACATCATTTCCGACATTTTAATCAACATACAGCCAGCCAATTCAAAAGCTTCATAATCGGTTAAACGACCAGCCTCTTTATCGGCTTTATAAAAAGGATACATATATTGGTCTACTCGGCCAATGGACATGCCTGTCTGGTTTTCTTCCACTTCCAGCAGCGATTCTACCGTCCAAACAGCCTGGATTGCTTCCCAGAAGGTTTCCGGCTTATGGGCCGGTACCCGGGCGTTGACCTGCGCAATTTTATATAGCTCGGCCTTGCGCTGCGGGTTCCGTTCTTTGGAAGCCAGCTCCGCCGCATAATCGGATAGACGGCGGGCATAAATCATAACCCCTTCTGTCGTATCGATGACCGATTTATAAAAATAAATTTTTTCAATATCGTCTGGATTGCCATAATCCAATTGGGCTAAATGGTCCTTGGCTTCCTGCTGAATGTCCAGCATGCCTTTTTTCATCAAAATAACATCATAGCCCGGATTGGAATCGCCTCCGCCGTTTAAGGCGTGATAAGAGCAATCAGATACAAAGGATTCGGCCGACAATTCCCACAAACCGGCTTCCCGGAATTGGTCCTCACAATATTCATCGACCGATTTGCCCTTCCAGTAAGGGAATAATTCTTCCCGCATAATCCGTTTATCTTCTTCAGAAATATAGAAGGGATCCTGGGGACGGGTGCCGATGGTGTCGATTTCCTCTTCCATCCACCGCCAAGCTAAATCGGGCGAAAAGGCGCCGGCCCGCGGTGCACCGCAGGGATGACCGACAATCAGCTCATCCTCCTGAATGACCAACGGCGCCGTTTCACAGCAATAACGGAAGCATTTGGCCCGCAGCATAATCTTAGGCATACCGGGATTTTCTTTGGCAATTTTGGTGATGGCCCGCGCCCGATAGGTGGTAATGCGGGGAACCTGTTTCATATAATTGGCCTTTAATCGCTTCAAACGCTCTGTCATACCATCGGGCACACCGGTTCCAACAGCGGCTCCAGCCGTCGTGTCTTGCGGCTTTTGCTCCAATTCCGCCGCTACCTTTTCAAAAGCCTGCAATAAAAGCTGCCGTTCCTGCGCCGATAATTTTTGCGTTGCAGCCGCAAATTTATCGGAAAATTCATGCATATCCATGCGTTTCTCCTCCTAATTTTCTATAAAAAATTTGATATCTATTCCACTATAATGTTTTCTGCCGCAATTCCTGCTCCAACATCAAACGAACCATTTGCTCCAAGGTGACTGCTTCCGTCGGTTTCTCCGCCACTGCCGGACCGGCTAACTGTTTCAGGGCCTGCGCGCCGCTGCGCACACCGTAGCCCACTTTACGAATATAAATTAAATTCAGCGGTGAAACATTATCGGCAGTCATTCCGCTCCCAGCCGAGCCGCTGCCCAACGTAAAGGAAGGAAATAAATTGGTG
>CABQBF010000107.1 GCA_902462325.1 uncultured Peptococcaceae bacterium | reverse complement strand
TGTATGGGTTTGACGGGGCCTTCCGATGTGAGGCCTCTTTTTTGGTGCTTGCGGCATGTTGTGTGGTCACGTTGTTTCGGAACATTAGAATAGATGATTTTACGGCGTATAAATTCGCCATAAAATTTAGAAAAAACAGTTGACAAAAGAACGGCAATCGCATATTATATTAAACATGATATAGAGAAACCGTTGAGTAAGAAGAGTAGATACAAAGGCTGTTATTTTAGAGAGCTGTGGATGGTGCAATCACAGTATAACAGGTTGTATGGAATGGGCTTATGAGGGCAACCCGAACTGATAGTAGGCGTTGACGGGAGCTTCACCTGTTACAAAGGAAGCATACATGTTGGTGTATGAAAAGAGTGAACCGTAAGGTTAAATTGGGTGGTACCGCAGGAGCTGATAGCGCTTGTCCCTTTCAGAGGGATAAGTGCTTTTTTGTTGCTCATTGAGAAAAAGGGGATGGTTTTATGATTGAAGACTGGTGCAAATTGATGAAATAGACGATAAAAAATATATTCAAATAATAAAAAAGGAGAGAATTGTATCATGAAAAAAAATATGAAAAAATTAGGCGTTGTGTTATCTTTGGCAGCTTGCATGGGTATGATGGTAACAGGCTGCGGTGGACAAAAAAACGGTGGCGAAGCAGATGCGGATAAAACTTATACCATAGGGATTAATCAGTTTGCCGATCACGGTTCATTGGATAACTGCCGGGAAGGTTTTATTGAAGGCTTGCGGCAGGCTGGCTTTGAGGAAGGCAAAAATGTAGAATTTGACTTCTCGAACGCCAACTCTGATCCTGGCATCGCCAATCAGATTGCGCAAAGTCAGGTATCTAATGGTGTTGATCTGATTTGCGCCATTGCAACTCCATCGGCCCAGGCTTCTTACAATGTGGCAGAACCAAAGGGAATTCCCGTTATTTATACCGCTATTTCTGATCCGGTAGCCGCAGGTTTGGCCACAGAAGAAAACGGTGCTGGAATGGCCGTAACCGGCACTTCCGACTTGCTGCCGTTAGAAGAACAAGTAGCAATGATTCGTCAACTGATGCCAGAAGCCAAAACCATTGGCGTATTATATTGCACCAGCGAAGCCAACTCTGTTTCTAACATTGCCCGCTTAGAAGAAATCGTAAAAGATTATGATTTCACTTTAGTAACCAAAGGCGTTACAGCTACGGCCGATATTCCTATGGCAACCGATGCAATTTTAACCCAAGTAGATTGTCTGACCAACTTAACCGATAATACTGTCGTACAATCCTTAACAACCATTTTAGATAAAGCAAATGCCAAAGGAATTCCAGTATTCGGCTCTGAAGTTGAACAGGTAAAACTGGGCTGCGCCGCCGCCGCCAATATTGATTATTACAAATTAGGGATTATGACTGGGCAAATGGCTGCAGAAGTATTGAACGGTGCAGATATTACCACTATGCCTTATCAGACAATTACCGACAATGATATCGTTGTAAACAGCGAAGTATTGGCCAAATTTGGGTTGACTGTTCCAGAAGACATGGAAGTTACAGAAGCAAGTGAAGTAACCAATGAAGCCTAAAAAATATTCTAAGAGCGAACGAACTTATTCTATACAAAAAGCAAAGTGCAGACTGTACCATTTGTACAGTCTGCCTTGACGTTTACATAAAAGTTGGAGAAAAGGAGATTTTGCAATGATAGATGTTTTGCTTGGCATTTTAGAGCAAGGGTTTATATACGGTATTTTGGCGTTGGGCGTCTACATTACTTATCGGATTTTGGATTTTCCCGATTTATCAGTGGATGGAACCTTCCCGATGGGAGCTGCAGTGGCGGCGATTATGATTACAAACGGTATCAATCCGTGGCTGGCATTGGTGTTGGCTTTTGTCGCCGGTGCAGTGGCAGGATTGGCCACAGGTGTCATTCATGTAAAGTGTAAAGTACGGGATTTATTATCGGGGATTATTACCATGACAGCCTTATATAGTATCAACATTCACATTGCTGGCGGCAAGTCTAACTTACCTATTTTTAATGAGGATACCATCTTTAACAGCGGTGTTGCCGCTCTGCTGCCGGCGGCTCTGCAGCCTTATCGGACAGTACTCATAAGCGCGTTGTTAATTATCCTGTGTAAGTTGTTGATGGATTGGTATTTAAACACCAAGTCCGGCTTTTTACTTTATGCCGCTGGGGATAATCATCAGGTTGTCACTGCGTTGGCGGAAGACCAAGGCAAAGTAAAGATTTTGGGGCTGGTTTTGGCCAATGGGTTAGTAGCGCTTTCTGGCGCGGTGTTATGCCAGCAGCAGCGTTTTTTTGACGTTAGCATGGGCCCCGGCTCCATCGTGTTAGGTTTGGCGGCAGTTATCATCGGGACCAATCTATTCAAAAATTTAGGTTTCATAAAAGGGACTACTGCAGCAATTGTCGGCGCGATTATTTATAAAGCCTGCTACGCCGGTGCTATCGCATTGGGAATGCAGGCAGTGGATATGAAACTGATTACTGCAATTTTGTTCTTAGCTGTGTTGTTGGTGCATACAGGCAAGAAGAAGGGAGGCGCGCCCCGTGCTTAAATTGGAGAACATTTGCAAGACTTATAATATCGGTACGGTCAATGAGACCACGCTATTTTCCAACTTTAATCTGCATGTAAATCAAGGAGAGTTTATCTCTGTGATTGGCAGCAACGGCTCTGGCAAAACCACCATTTTAAATTTGATTTGCGGCAGTATTCCTTTAGACAGCGGCAATATTTTGGTGCAGGGGAAAAATATCAACAAGTTAAAAGAATATCAGCGTTCTAAATTTATTGGCCGCGTATTTCAGGATCCGGCCAAAGGCACCTGCCCGTCTATGAATATTCTGCAAAATATGGCTATGGCCGATAACAAAGGGAAGCCTTTCAACTTAACTGCCGGTATCAACAAAAAACGAATTCAGCATTATCAGGAGCAATTATCCCGGTTGAGGTTAGGCTTAGAAGATAAATTGTATGTGAAAGTTGGCTCTCTATCTGGTGGCCAACGGCAGGCTATGGCGCTTTTGATGTCAACGATGGTGCCGCTGGATTTTTTGATTTTAGATGAGCATACGGCGGCTTTAGATCCCAAAACCTCGGAAATTATCATGGAACTGACCAACGAGCTGGTGCAGGAAAAACAGTTGACTACATTGATGGTGACTCACAACCTGCGCCATGCTGTAGAATATGGCAACCGATTAATTATGATGCATCAGGGCGACAGTATTTTGGATTACGACGCTAAGAAAAAAGCTGAAACAAAAGTGGAAGATATTTTAGGTATTTTTAATGAAATCAGTATCGAGTGCGGCAACTAAAGAGAATTAAGAAGGAAATCGTCAGAGAAGAACAATCTGGCGATTTTTTCTTTCTTATAAATAATGCTCTGTCAGACAGGCAACGGACTTATCAGCAAATTTAATAGCGATAGTCTGGAAATGGGTGCCGAACCCTGTATAAAAGTTTAGTTTGCCCGCTGGATTTCAGCAAGCAAGGCAGTATTTGTAGAACATAAGAAGACTTTGCAGGCTAGCTTGATAAGGAAAAGTCGGTTGATGCGGCAAAACGAGATTTTTTGTCGAAGGATTTTGGTTGCATAGGTTGCAATAGTATGGTAATTTAAAGCTATTCAGAAATTGAAAAAGCGTTTGTAAAAAGCGTGTAAGTATCCTATCGGGTGGTATGTATATGAAAAAATGGATATGGAGTGTTTGTCTTCTTGCGTTAGTGTTGAGTCTTACAGCCTGTGGCAGCGAAGTTTTTGAGGACAATCAGGTTTATATTGTGGAGCAGGGTGGAAAATTAGAAGAGGATACGGTAGTCGGTTGGCTGGATATCCATGCCGCTGTGCCCTTTGCTTCTGAAAATTGTTATCAGCAGCAGCTCGGCCAAGGCAAACTGTTTTTGACCGCCAGTGCCGATGGACAGCAGATTTTCTATGAAGAACGGCTGCAGGAGCAGGATGAGAGTATCTTAAAGGGCCCCGGACAGGTCTTTGTGAATTTGTATCTGATTGATCAAACCCGACAAACGATTACGTTAATTGCAGAAAAACGTCCTTTTATTGCACGAACTGGCTGGAATGAGGACGGCACCATGGTGGCTTTTAGCGGGGAAGGCATGCTCACAGTGTATGATTTGGAAAAACAAAAATGTGTTCTTGTAGAGGAATTGGCAGCCGAAACTGTCACTTCATTTTTCTGGTCGCCTTTGGAAAGCCATAAACTATATTTGGAACAGCCGCGCAGTGCGATCGGCTCTTTGTATTATATGGAGTCCCAGAAAAAAGCGGAATTGTACGAAACTACAGAACAGCTTTATTATAAAGCCCAACTGGATGATACGTATTACTATGGGACCCGTTGGGGCATGGACCAGGATAATCAAGAAGCAATTTATACAGTGCTGGCAAATCAGGAAAAGGAAACTGTGAAAGTGATCGGCAAGGGCAGTTATCGGGACCATTATTTGCGCAGTGTGTTGCTGAGTGGCGAAAATAATTTTGGTCTCACTTACATTGCCAATATCAATCAGGTCAGCAAAACGGTTGCCTTAACTGAGGAATACGTTTACGATGCTAAATTTGTGGCAGGCGGCAAAATGATATATATTACCGATGGCGGGAGCTTATCCGATAATTGTTTTACGCTGCATCTTATCAATGGGTTGGGAGAAGAAGTGCAACAATGGCGTATTTCGGGCAGCAGCCTGTTAGTAAGCGAAGATGGGAAAGTCGGATATAGCAGTGGTCCGCAGCAAGAGCGGTTTTCTTTTGACCAACAAGCGATGCAGCAAGGGCAGCAAACCACCTCTACAGACGTGCTGATGACAGTTTTGCGCGGCGCCAGCAGTGTTTATGCCAAATTGCTGCTGGGGCAGGCGGTTACACAAGAAGAACAGGAGCAGTTTTATGCCAATCTGGAAGGGCTGGAACAGCTCCAAAAAGGACAAACGCCGGTGGAAGGTCCGGTTATGTTTTGGAGCAGAAGCTTATCGATAGAAGAGAATGAACTAGGACAGCTCTGCACTGTGGTGATGATTGGACAGAACAGTTCCCACCAGTGGATACAGCAGCAGGTGCAATTTCAAATGGTGGAGCATAATCAGCGGTGGTATGTGTTACATTTTAAAGCGGGGGAAATTGGTGAAGAATATTGATAAAAAATGGCTGGCAGCCGGTGTATTGATGATGATGGTTGTTTGTTTTTTCGTGAAACAATTACAGCCTGCACCGGTGGAGGAGCCGTTCCTCTCTGTGCAGCCGGAACAGCAAACACAGCTTGATGAAACGCCGCAACCGGAAATTGTGGTGCATGTAGCAGGCGCAGTGCAAAAGCCAGGCGTGTATACGCTTTTGGAAGGTCAGCGGGTGGAGGACGCGATAAACCTGGCCGGTCTTAGTGAAACTGCCGATGTAGATGCGCTAAATCGGGCGGCAGTATTATCGGACGGACAGAAAATTATTGTGCCTGCTGTTGGTGAAGCGGAGGCGACAGAAATGTCGGCAGAAAGCGCGCTGGTAGATTTGAATCAGGCCGATTTGCAGCAGTTGATGACGCTGCCTGGCATTGGGCAAGTGAAAGCGCAGGCCATCTTAGATTACCGCGCCCAGCAGGGATTGTTCAAAAAGATAGAGGACATACAGCAAGTCAATGGCATTGGTGCAGCTACCTTTGCACAGATAAAAAATAAGATAAAAATTTAAAAAAACTGTTGACAGTATTTCTATCTCCTGATATAATCTATAAATGTCAGTTGGTTGGCGACATAGCCAAGTGGTAAGGCAGAGGACTGCAAATCCTTTATCCTCCAGTTCGAATCTGGATGTCGCCTCCACGCCGGAGTGGCGGAATAGGCAGACGCACAGGACTTAAAATCCTGCGGAGGTAATACTCCGTACCGGTTCGACCCCGGTCTCCGGCATTTTTTCTAAGACCCCAGAAACCTATTAATGAATAGGCTTCTGGGGTTTTCCCTTTATCTAAAATGTTTGAAGAATGTTGAAGAATTTTGAAGACAGTTTCCTTTGATGATTGATGAAGAAATTCTGAAACAGCCTCCAGGCGGGACCTTTAGCACAAAAGAGTTTGTATAATTGCGGATGGAAAGGGGATTTGTATGATAACATCGGCTAAAAAATCTTTTATTATGCAGTTACAACAGATGGTGACTACGCTAAATTTGGAAGACCATCATCATCTGGAGCAAGATAATGAGTTTGAAGCGCAGTTGCGACAATTTTTAGAAACTTATGCGATTTCCATTAGTGATGTACATGTATTGGCGTATATTGGCGAGCATCAAAATACCAACGCGATTTCAATTGCCAATGCGTTGGGTATTACGCGCAGCGGCATTTCTAAAATTACAGCAAGATTGTTGAAAAAAGAATTGATTCAGGCGCAGCATGCAGAAAACAGTAAAAAGGAATTAGCTTATGTTCTCACACCGGCAGGACAAGAAATCCATTTTGTACATGGGCAGGTACATCAGCAAATATTTCGGCGGTTAGAAACGGTGTTGGATGCCTACAGCGAAGAAGAAATTGATTGTATTCAAAGGTTTTTTGCTGATTTAGAGCGGATTTTTTGATAAAGAAAGCCATGCAATTTTTGTGAGCTTTTTGAGATTGCAGTGGCTTTTGACGGCAGTGAAATCTTAGGAATTGTTGTAGTGAGATTTTTATAGTAATCGTACGTGCCGTGAAATAAAAATGTTGACATGGAAACAAAAGCAATGTATACTAAAATTGTTCCCGAGGAAACAAAAAAGATTTCGCTTTGGACTGCAGCCAGGTGAAAGTATCCATAAAGGAGTGTCTAAAATGTTTTCTGGTTTTCAACAGCATTTACAGCACTTGCGGCAGCATTTGCAGCACACACAATATTATGAAATTCAACAGGAGCAGTGTGTTCGTTGCGGGAGTTGCATGCGGGCGTGTCAGCATAAAGCGATTCGGAAAGATCAAGAAGGCCGGTATCGTATCAGCAAATCCTTTTGTCATGCTTGTGGCGCTTGCCAGCGTGTTTGCCCGCGGCAGACAATTCAATATCATTCCAAACAAGCATAGAACTATATTTCTTTACAATGCCAAAAAACTGTATTGCTTTTTACGCAGTACAGTTTTTTGTGTGCTTTATGAAAAAAGAATTTCACGATTATCCTAGCAAGCTGTAAATAGGCCAGCAGATATGGTATTTTGAAAAATATGAAGAATTGCAGGAAAAAGCTAGCATTACGCTGGAAACAGAACTTTGCGAAGCAGAGCTCTTCCTTTTGAAAAAAATGCTGCCGCATTGGTTTTTATGCAGCAGCGTTGTATTTTTCAACATGGATTTTTACAAGGAATCCATTGCGGAGCTATTGCAGGCACTGGTTCACCCAGGCAATAAAATTATCGGTAGAATTGTCAGTCCGTTCGGCTTCTACGTGGCCTTGACCCCATACGGTGGCAAAGTCTACGTCAACTCCATAATTTTGCAGCGCCAGAGCCAGATTTACCTCGGTGCATAAAGCAGTATCGCCCTGATTGATGCCGGTGCGAATACGCCAATAGCTGGCTACATTGGCTGTCTGATAGCCGTCATAGTAATCTTCCAGATAATACATGGGATTGTACATATTCAATCGATATGCCACGGTATTGCCAAGGGCGTCGGTTTTTTGCAAATCGTTGGCATAGGCTTCTCCATATTGGGCATTATCCTGCAAAAGTGCAGCCATGATAGCATCAAAGTGGGAGCCGGTGCCATCGCCGTAGCCAAACAAAACATTTTCGCCCTGCTCTGCCTGGAGGTCGTCAAAGGCGCCTATATTTTTAGAAGCGGGTTTCAGCGCTTGAACAAAATCGGCAATGCTGGTGATGGTGGCGGTATTGGTTTGTCTGTCGTAGTGGACCCATTCCTGTTCTGCATTCAAGGCGTCGATATAATCCTGGGCGGTGTTATAGGTACCGGAGAGGGTGATGCCGCTGGCAATCATGGTACGGTTGATGTCGTCTTCCAATGGCATTTTGCAGATAATCATAGTAACTGCCAGCCTGATATATGCCTGTATCCGATTCTGTCAACATCAGAATATTGCCGTCTTCATCTACAAGTCCTAAATCATTGATATATTGGGCAAAGGCAAGGGACATATCATCAGACAGTTGCTGCATATCTTCCGATAAATCAGAACGACTTACCCCTAAATTCCATTCATAGGCTTCGTTGGCATAGTCCAGATTGGTAATCGGGCACCAGCACATGGAACCGTTTACTGCGTCGCTGATGCCGCTGACAGCGCCGATGGCTTCCAGATAAGGCGTGTACAGTTCACTGTCGCCAGTGGCACCTAGCAGGGCGCTTTGCGCGCCGCCGCCGCTCATCCCAAAGGAAAAGATGCGTTCTACGCTGCCGGGAATGGTTTCCGCATTGTAACGAATATAACGGATGGCGGCTTTCAGGTTGGTTACACCGGCGGGTGCGCCGGCATCACGGCCGCGACAACCGGCATTTATATAAATAAATCCTGCATCGGTGTAGGAGACTGCTGCACTGACATAATCGGTTGGCGCTTTCATGGCGGAATAGCCTGGTGTGTCCACAGGGATTACCATCGGTGCAGTTTGGGCAGTGTAGCCGGAAATGCTGGCCTCTGTGTTAATTTGGCAGGTATAGGTGCCGTCGCCATTGTCAGAGGCTGTCATGTAGGCGCCGGGAACGAAAATGCCCAGCGTTTCGTAGGCGGTATCGGCAGGGTTTTCACAATAGGCAATGCCAACCTGCCAGTAAACATCGTCTTCCTCATTGTAATTCCAACTGGAGGCGTCGATTTTGTCCAACGCCGTTTGGACGGCAGCATCCTCCTGCTGACTTGTAGTACTGCAGCCGACTAACAGCAGGGCTACGCACAAAAGCAAACAGAGTAGTCGTTTTGTAGTTTTCACAGAAATTCCCCTTGTATAATGTATTTAGGTTGTTCAAGGGATACCTATAAACCCTTAGACCAGC
>CABQBF010000106.1 GCA_902462325.1 uncultured Peptococcaceae bacterium | reverse complement strand
TTCGAAATCCAGTGATGTTCTTTGTACAGTTTCTAACAATATGAATGATACGAAACAAACTATGGGCGAAATCATAAAAAATAAAAAATCGCAGTACTGTGGGGGTATTTGCATGATTGACGCAAATAATAATATTAATACAATGATATGGAATAACGCTTTAAAGCTGTTAGAAAATGATGTGAACAAACCAACCTTTGATACTTGGTTTAAATCTACCGAACTGGCAGCTTATTATGGAGAAAACGTCATCATAAAAGTACAAAATGGTTTCGCCAAAAATAATCTGGAAAACAACTATTTCAATGTCATCAAAAGTCATTTGGAATCCATGCTGAACCACCCTGTTAAAATTCAATTTGTAACACCACAGGAAAAAGAGCGGGCCATTGAACAATTATTTCAGCAGCAGGGATATACAGAAGAAGATTGCCAGCATCTCAATGATGCTACCATTCACGTGGCCCAATCTACACAAGAAAAGCCTGTTCCCCAGGCAGCTCCTGTACTATTAAAAGAAACAGGGCTAAACAGTAAATATACTTTTGACACTTTTGTTGTTGGCAACAGCAACCGCTTAACCCATGCGGCATGCATTGGCGTAGCTGATAATGTAGCCAGCGACAAAGATACCAGAGTTTATAATCCCTTGTTTATTTACGGCGGCGCTGGATTAGGCAAAACCCATTTGATGCACGCCATCGGCAATCATATTTTATCCCGTAAGCCCAACACAAAAATTACATACGTTTCTTCTGAAACGTTTACCAATGAAATGATTGACGCCATTCGCGATGGTACTAACAAAGAATTCCGTGACCGCTACCGGAAAGTGGACGTGCTGCTAATCGACGATATCCAGTTTCTTTCCAAAAAAGAAGGAACCCAGGAAGAATTTTTCCATACATTTAATACGCTTTACGAAGCTAACAAACAAATTATTATTTCCAGCGATCGTCCGCCTAACGAAATTCCCAAATTGGAAGAGCGTTTACGGACTCGCTTCAGCATGGGATTGGCCACAGATATTCAGCCCCCTGATTTGGAAACACGAATTGCCATTTTACGCAAAAAAGCGCAGGCTGAAAATTTAATTATTCCAGACGACGTCTACGATTACATTGCCGAAAATATCCGCTCCAATATTCGTGAATTAGAAGGCGTTTTGGTGCGTTTATCCGCTTACTCCAGCTTAAGCAAGCGGAAAATTGACCTAAATCTGACCAAAGAGTGCCTGCAAAATTTAATCACGCCCAATGAGCCGGTTATCATTACCGGAGAATTAATTCAGGAAAAGGTAGCCGAATATTATCAAATGCGGGTGGAGGATTTCAAAGCTAAGAAACGTACCAAAAATATAGCTTTTCCACGGCAAATAGCCATGTATCTCTGCCGGGAATTAACGGACTTATCGTTGCCTAAAATTGGCGAGTTGTTTGGCGGTCGGGATCATACCACAGTCATCCATGCCTGCGAAAAAATCTCGGAAGAAATGCGCAACGACCAAACATTGCAAATGACAATCAATAAAATCAAAAATTCCCTCATGCATTAAGGGACAACCTATTTCCCGCAGAAGCCATCGCCGCCCTGCGGGATTTTTTTATAGTTCTCTTTTTTCAGCTTTACTTTGCATAATCAGTCCACCGGTTATGGACATCCTCCTTATTTCAGAATTTGGTTTTTGTGTTACAGCCTACATTCCACTTAAAATTAAAGAAACCGTAACAAAACATTGAATGTGGATAAAATTTTTGATAAACTGTTAATAACGTGTGGACAACTAAGGCAGTGGAAAAATTCTGTGAATTCTGTTGATAATTCAAACCCACTATCAACAATGTTATCTACAGGGACAAAGCCTTGTGGATAGCCGCTTTGAATGAGTTTTTAACATTTCCACAGCGCCTATTACTATTACTACTAAAAATATATGAAGAAGAGGTAGAAGGAGCGCGCATTATCTTATGAAATTTACATCGACAAAGGAAAACTTATTAGCTGGCATTAATACTGTGCAAAAAGCCATTTCCAGCAAAGGGGCAGTTCCTGTTTTAACGGGGATTTATCTAAAAGCAGAAGGAAACCAACTCACTTTTGCAGCCACCGATTTAGAAATCGGTATCACCTGCACAGAACCTTCTCAGATTATCGAAGAAGGACATGTTGTAATTCCAGCTCATTTTTTTGCTGAAATTGTTCGTCGGCTGCCAAACACCAATTTAATCTTTACCTACGATGAAGAAACGGTATCTGTAAAAATAGAATACGATCAAGCTGAAACCAACATCAAATGCTGGAGAGGGGAGGAATTCCCTGGTGTAACCAGTATTGAAGATGGACACATGATTACAGTAAACCCAGTTGTTTTTAAAACATTAGTAAAACAAACAGGTTTCTGTGCCAATATGAATGATCCCCGTCCTATTTTTACTGGTTTGTTAATGGAAACGGAAAATAACAATTTAACCGTAGTGGGTACCGATAGTCATCGTTTGGCAGTCAAAAAATGCAAAATCGATAACTTGACCAATGAAGATTTTAAAATGATTGTGCCAGTAAAATCTTTGAATGAAATCAGCCGTATTCTAAAAGATGATGCAGATGAAATTTTAACAATTCGCTGCAATGGACGGCAAATTAGCTTTGAACAGGGCGACATTCGCTTGGTGTCCCGTTTAGTAGACGGAACTTTTCCAAACTACCGGCAGGTTATTCCCGATGAATTTACAATTTTGTTAAAAGCGAAAAAGAAACATCTGCAGGACTCCATTGAACGGGCCAGCTTGTTTGTAACAGAACGGGATAGCTCCAGTATTCTGCGTTTTCATATTACAGAAAATAATTTGAATATCGTTTCTAAATCTGAATACGGTATGGTAAATGAAAACATTAATATTTACACCGAAGGCGACGAGTTATCCATTTTGTTTAATGCCAAGTATTTATTAGATGCTTTCAAAACGATGGATTTTGATGATTTAGATGTTAAGCTAAGCGGTCCATTAAGCCCAGCCGTGTTCCGTCCATTGAATGATGAAAGTTATCTGTATCTGTTATTGCCGTTGAGAGGATAGCAATAAGTAGTTTCAAAAAAGCGGTTTGTCAAGACTGGCAAATCGCTTTTCGTTGTGCGGTGACTTTATTCGTGATACAATAAAATTTAGAAATTATCGGCTTATAAGAAATGAAAATAATCTTACGAGAAGGGAGGTTTTTCGATGTATCTGCAGCACTTGCATTTGTTTCATTATCGTAATTACAGCAATCAACAAATTGACTTAAATCGTGGGATTAACATTTTTGTAGGCGCCAATGGTCAGGGAAAAACCAATCTTCTGGAAGCCATCTATTATTTGGCCGTGGGCGGTAATTTCCGAGGAAATAAAGATTTGGAGTTAATTGAATGGGAACAGCCTTATTTTCGTTTATTGGGGCAGATGAAAAAAGATGGCAGTGAACGCTGTTATGATTTAGAAATTTACGTGGACAGAGAAAAAAATAAGCAATTAAAAATTAATGGCGTTAAGTATAAAAGTATGTCGGAGTTACATGGTTATTTGAGAGTTGTTTTGTTTTCGCCTGACGATTTAAAAATAGTGAAGGGGTCGCCGACAGAACGACGCCGTTATCTGGATGTGGTGATGTGCCAACTTGATGCAGGATATCATCGCTTAATTCGGCAATATGAGCGGGTGGTGCAGCAGCGCAATAATTTATTAAAAGAGCTGCAGTACCGGCAGCAAAACCACAGCCAATTAGCGGTGTGGAATGCTTATTTAGTGGAATACGGCAGTCAGGTAATTTTCAAGCGGATACAGTTTCTAAAGCTGTTGGTACCGCTGGCCAGACGTATTCAACAGCAGCTAACACAGCAATCGGAACGGTTTACAGTCACCTATCATTGCTCTATGGGAGCGATTGGTGATTTTTCATTAGAGCAAATTAAGGCGCTGTATGAACGCATTGTGGAACAAAAACTGGCAGAAGAAATTTTACGCGGCACAACTTTATGGGGACCACACAGAGATGATTTGATTTTTTATCTGAACGGCATGGACTTGAAGCGGTATGGTTCGCAGGGACAACAGCGCACAGGCATTTTATCGTTAAAAATTGCAGAATTACAGACTTTTTATCAATGCTATGGCGAGTATCCTATATTGCTTTTGGACGATGTGATGAGCGAGTTGGATGACAATCGGCGGCATGATTTGCTGGAAATGGTTAAAAAAAATCAAATACAGACAATCATCACCGGTGCAAATATCGAACTGCTGACGAAAGAAGCCGCAAAAGACGAGATATTTTCGGTGGTAGAGGGAAAAATTATTCGGAAATGATTTTTCCCTCTTTATTTGCAAAAATTTAATTTTTCTGCTATAATAAATTATTAAAAAATAAAGCAATCTTTTTTCGGACAAGGGTTATTTAAAACGAGTTGTTTTTTTGATGAAAGCAGCTATAGAAGCAGAGTTTTCTGTTGATTTTTAATATCCTTGATTTTTTTGCTGAAAAAATCGTATGAAATGGAGGAACGGTTGGTGGCGAATCAAAACCAAAACAATTACGGTGCAGAGCAGATTCAGGTGCTGGAAGGCATGGAAGCTGTTCGGAAGCGTCCTGGTATGTATATCGGGACAACCAGCTCTGACGGTTTGCATCATCTTGTTTATGAAATTGTAGATAACAGCGTAGATGAAGCGCTGGCTGGTTATGGGAAAGAAATTGATGTGACCATCCATCAGGATAACAGTATCTCGGTATTAGACTATGGACGTGGGATTCCGGTAGAAATCCATCCTAAAATGGGCTTGCCTACTGTGGAAGTGGTGCTGACTGTGCTGCATGCCGGCGGTAAATTTGGCGGCGGCGGCTACAAGGTTTCCGGCGGTTTGCACGGTGTTGGGATGTCGGTGGTAAATGCATTGTCTACCAAATTGGAAGTTGAAATTCGTCGGGATGGCAAGCTGTATCGCCAGACCTTTAGCAAGGGGCATACGACCAGTCCGTTGGAAGTGATTGGTACTTCCACAGATACCGGTACGAAAATTCATTTTGTGCCAGACCCTGAAATTTTTACCGACACGATTGTTTATGAATTTAAAGTGCTGCGAAAACGGCTGAAAGAACTGGCCTTCTTAAATAAAGGTTTGCGTATTACTTTAAAAGACGAACGGGAAGGTCAAGAAAAGGAAGAAGTTTATTTGCAGGAAGGCGGCATTATAGACTTTGTGCAGTCCTTAAACGAAGGCAAAGACGCCATCAACAATGTGATTTATTTTAGCGGTGAGCGGGACGGTGTTCAAGTAGAGATTGCGATGCAATATACCGATACCTACACCGAAAATATTATGTCCTTTGCCAACAATATTCACACCCACGAAGGCGGTATGCATGAAACAGGATTTAAAATCGCTTTAAATCGTGTGATTAACGGCTATGCCCGTAAAAATAATATTCTAAAAGAAAATGAAGATAATCTGACCGGTGATGATATTCGTGAAGGTATGACAGCGATCATCAGCGTGAAGGTGCCGGAGCCTCAGTTTGAAGGTCAGACAAAAACCAAGCTGGGCAACAGCGAAGTGCGCGGTATCTGTGATAGCATTACCGGTGCAAATTTGAGCCAATTTTTAGAAGAAAATCCGTCGGCAGCGAAAAAAATGATTGAAAAATCCAGAAATGCTGCCAGAGCCAGAGAAGCCGCCCGCAAGGCAAGAGAAATGACGCGGCGTAAGAGTGTATTAGAAAGCACATCTTTACCCGGAAAATTGGCCGATTGTTCTTCCAAGGATGCTAGTAAGTGCGAACTGTTCCTGGTGGAAGGGGACTCGGCCGGCGGTTCCGCCAAAAGCGGCCGGGATAGAAACTTCCAGGCGATTTTGCCGTTGCGCGGTAAAATTTTAAATGTAGAAAAAGCGCGGTTGGACAGAGTGTTAGGCAGCGATGAAATCCGCAATATGATTACTGCCATGGGTACTGGCGTAGGCGATGATTTTGATATCAAAAAAGCTCGCTATCATAAACTGGTACTGATGACCGATGCCGACGTAGACGGCGCCCATATCCGAATTTTATTGCTGACATTCTTATTCCGTTATATGCGTCCTTTGATTGACGAAGGCTATGTGTATGTGGCGCAGCCACCGCTGTATGGCATCAAAAAAGGCAAGCAGATTGAATATTTGTATGATGATGAAGCGCTAGACCGCTATTTAGAAGAAAACGGCAAGGAAAAAGAAAAGCTGGATATTCAGCGGTATAAAGGTTTAGGGGAAATGAACGCGGAACAACTGTGGGATACCACTATGAATAATGAAACCAGAACGCTGCTGCAGGTTAAAATAGAAGACTGTATAGAAGCAGACCGTTTATTGAATATGCTGATGGGTGATAAAGTAGAACCGAGAAGAAACTTTATTACGACCAATGCAAAATACGTAAGAAATTTAGATATTTAAGGAGGTGCTTGGAATGGAAATTGAATTTAATCATGGAAAAATTTTACCTACCGTGATGGAAAATGAATTGCAGACATCGTTTATTGACTATGCAATGAGCGTAATTACCAGCCGGGCACTGCCTGATGTGCGTGATGGACTGAAGCCGGTACATCGCCGGATTTTATTTTCCATGTATAAAAATGGCATGACGCCAGATAAAAAGCATAAAAAATCGGCCCATATCGTTGGGGACGTACTGGCCAAATATCATCCACATGGCGATAGCTCTGTGTATGACGCCATGGTGCGTTTGGCACAGGATTTTAATATTCGCTATCCGTTGGTAGATGGCCAAGGGAACTTTGGCTCGGTAGACGGGGACTCTGCCGCTGCAATGCGTTATACAGAAGCAAAAATGACCAAGCTGACCTTAGAAATGCTGGCCGATATCGAAAAAAATACTGTCGACTTTGGCCCCAACTACGATGAATCGTTGGAGGAACCGTTGGTGCTGCCGTCCCGATATCCAAACCTGCTGGTCAATGGCTCTTCGGGGATTGCAGTTGGGATGGCTACCAATATTCCACCCCATAATTTGGGCGAAGCCATTGACGGTGTAGTAGCCTTGATTGAAAATCGAGATTTGCCGGACCGTGAATTGATGAAATATATCAAAGGGCCAGACTTCCCAGGCGGCGGTATTATCTTAGGCCGCAAAGGAATTGAAGACGCTTATCTGACAGGACGGGGCTCTATTAAGGTTCGTTCCAGAAGTGAAATTGAGCCGATGAACAACGGGAAGAACCGCATTGTTGTGACGGAAATTCCTTATCAGGTAAATAAAGCCCGCCTGATTGAAAAAATTGCTGAATTAGCCCGCGATAAGAAAATCGACGGGATTACCGATTTACGCGACGAATCAGACCGTAAAGGAATGCGCATTGTAATTGAGTTGCGCCGCGATGTAAATCCGCAGGTCATTTTAAATCAGCTATATAAAAATACGCAGCTGCAAGATAATTTCGGCGTAATAATGTTGGCGCTGGTAAACGGCATGCCGCAGATTTTGACATTGAAGCAGATGCTCAATCACTATATCGACCATCAGGAAGCCGTTGTAACTCGTCGGACCAAATATGATTTGACTAAGGCAGAAGAACGGGCCCATATTGTAGAGGGCTTAAAGATTGCTGTAGATAATATCGATGAAGTTGTAAAAATCATCCGTTCTTCGCAGACCGACCAGGAATCCAAAACCAGATTAAATCAGCGTTTTGGCTTAACAGACCGCCAAGCACAGGCCGTAATTGAAATGCAACTGCGCCGGTTAACCGGACTGGCTCGGGAAAAGCTGGAAGAAGAATTGGCCGATTTGTATGAAAAAATTGCTTATTATAAGAGCATTTTGGCCGATGAACACAAGCTGTTGGAAATTATCAAGGAAGAATTGCTGCAGATTAAAGAAAAACATTCTGACACCAGAAGAAGTCAAATCAGTAACTATGAAGACAAACTGGAATTAGAAGATTTAATCGAAGAAGAAGACGTCGTGATTACCATCAGTCATACCGGTTACATTAAACGGATGCCAAGCGATACCTATAAGAGCCAGAAACGGGGCGGCCGCGGCATTACAGCCATGACCACCAAAGAAGAAGATTTTGTAGAGCAGATTTTCACCACCTCTACCCATAATTATATGATTTTCTTTACCAATAAAGGAAAATGCTATCGCTTAAAGGTTTACGATATCCCAGAAGCAGGACGGCAAGCCAAAGGCACAGCCATTATCAATCTGCTGAATATCACCGGCGATGAAAAGATTACCACAGTTATTCCGCTGGAATCCTTCAGCGATGAACTTTATCTGATGGCGGCAACCCGCATGGGTGTAGTGAAGAAAACGCCGTTAGCTGAGTATGATACATCCCGTCGTGATGGCATTATCGCCATCAATTTGGAAGAAAACGATGAATTGATTGGCGTACAACTGACCGACGGCAAGCAGGATGTTATCTTGGTAACTGCCGGCGGCCAGGCAATTCGCTTTGCAGAGGAAGAAACACGGCCTATGGCACGGGCTACCAAGGGCGTACGGGGGATTAAGCTGATGGATGATGACTTCGTAGTGGGCATGGAGGTTGTCCGCGAAGACGGCGAATTGCTGGTGATTACTGCCAACGGTTATGGAAAACGCACGCCGTTGAAAGAATATCGGCAGCAGGCCCGCGGCGGCAAAGGTGTATTCACCGTCCGTCCAAGCGCTCGCAACGGAGAAATCGTGGGAGCACTGGTGGTACAGGAAAATGAAGAAATTATGGCAATTTCTCGCGAAGGCATCATCATTCGCATTAAAGTAGATGATATTTCTTCCATGGGCCGCACAACCCAGGGCGTGACCATTATGAAAGTAGCTGACAGCGATACGGTTGTATCGATAACCCGCGTTGTAGATCACGATAAAGAACAACGGTTGTTTGAATAAGAGTTCAGTAAAGTTGAATGAAATGACAAAAGACTATCTATCAAGCGTAACAATTATGCTTGCTGGATAGTCTTTTTTGTATGGAAAAATGTTTCACGTGAAACATTTTCTGCTCTAATTTTTTTGTATTTTTCAGTGATTTCTGTATTGGCAGCTCTATTAGGGGGGTGGACAATACAGCCAGAATGCCGGTT
>CABQBF010000105.1 GCA_902462325.1 uncultured Peptococcaceae bacterium | reverse complement strand
GGCAACACAAAAATTTTATATTTTTTTCATTGTCTACTTGACGGGTAGCACACCAATAAGGAGAATAGACTTACTGACACTGCCTCTTTTTGGAATAGCGTTTTTACGTGAGATATTTGTCGAATGTGTCTGCTTCCGCTTGTAGGGCTTTAAAAAAACAGCTTACGTGATATCCGTCCGTCGTAGCATGATGACAGGTTATCGACAAGGGTAACATAATTTTGCCGGCTTTGTCATAAAATTTGCCTGCTTCGACGGATGGAAAATAATACGGTTTATTTTCATAGACTTGAACAGAAAAATGCTGGAATGAAATCCAGGGAATGCAGGACACTGTATAAGCATTTTCTGGAGGCGTTACGCCGTGCTGTGACAATAGGCCGTGCTGGTTTCCGAATTTTTGTTGATGATTCAGGTAGGACTGGTAAAATACCTGAAACGCATCGTCATAGGCGGTCCACATCAAAGAAAAGGTTTTGTCGTCCTCATGGAAGGAAGCGTAGAGCGGCGTAAATTTGATCTGCGCAGTCATTGTTATATCTCCTGATAAAACAGGCCGTGCTTGTTACAATACCAGAGTAGCCTGCCATGCGCAAAGATTGGAATACGTACCTGCAACTCCCATTGGGGGTATTGCTTGCGCAGCATGATGCTATCCCCTGACAGTAATGCTACGAATGCAATGTAATGACCACGTTCCATAGGATGGGCAGTGGTAATATAAAAATCGTCTTCCACTTTTTCTACGACAAGCCTTTCGTGTTCTGTAGCCCTTTTTGGCTGTAACGGCTGCAATTTTCTGCCGCAACAGGATAAACTGGTAGCTGTCATGGCGGTTATTATATTTCCGCAATTGGGACAGCTATAAAATTGCAGTTTTTTCAAGTCACCACCCAAGCGTGCGTTGGTCTCTAATTGGCCGGAAAGTAATTTTTCCAAATCAACGCCGAATAGCTTAGATAATTCTGGCAGCAGAGATACTTCTGGGCAGCCCAATCCTCTTTCCCATTTACTGACTGTTTTATCGCTTATGTTCATTTGCTGGGCCAATTGCAGCTGCGTCATGTTCTGTTCTTTGCGCAGTTTGTAAATCAATTTGCCAATTTTTGCGTTGTCCATATTATCACCTCTCATATACCATTATAAAAGCAAAAAAGGAAAAGGCAATAAACGCTGCGTAGAGTTGATAAAAAAGCCAAGCATCCTGTTTTCATGCTTGGCGAAGGTTTATGATAATAAAAATATTAGGCTGCTTTACAATGCCACTTATTTTTTCTTTTCTGGAGAGCGGGCCAAAATCATTGCTACCAGCAGCGTAATGGTTTCGGCTAGCGGCATAGCCATCCAAATGCCGGTAACGCCTAGCTTAATCGGTAACAGATAGGCCAGCGTCACGCACAGCACCAGTCCGCGCAGTGCGCAGACGGTAAGTGCCTTAGAGGGCTGCAGGGTGGCCTGAAAATAGTTGGTGTAAAAAATGTTCAGTGCCATGCCGATAAAGGATAAAAAGTAGAGCCGCACTGCTAGCGGTGCCATGCGCAAAATTTCTTCGGTGGGATTGATGAAAATATAGACCACAGCTAACGGAAACAGCAGGCCCAGCAGGGCGAAAAAGCTGCCTTCGATGGCGGCTGTACGCAAGCCGCAGCTTTTTACTTGCTGGATACGCTCCATCAGCTTGGCGCCAAAATTAGTGGCGATAATGGGCTGGGCAGCCTGGGCAATGCCGTTGCTGAGAGCGATAATGATATAAGCGCTGTTGGACAAAATGCTATATACTGTTACGCCAAGCTCGCCTGCGTAATGTAAAAGCTGCAGATTAAAAACGAAAATCACAATGCCGTTGGAGATTTCCATAAAAAAGCTGGAAAAGCCGTATTGAAAAATTTCTTTTACATAGCGCGGACGCAACTTTTGCGGCAGCAGGCGCAGGCGGTTTTCTTGGTGGAAGAAATGGCTGCAGAGAATGGCGCAGGTTAAGGCGGTGCCTAAAACGGTGGCCGCTGCAGCGCCGGACATACCTAATCCCAATGGGAAAATAAAGAGCCAGTCCAGCACAATGTTGGCAACACCGCCGGAAATGACAGCAGCCATGGCCAGACGGGGCGCTTGGTCGTTGCGGATAAAGGCTTGCAAGAAAAAAGAAAAAGAAAAAAAGGGCACGCCTAAGGAAATCACCTTAGCGTAAGCCAAAGCGTCGGGCATGGTGACATCGGTGGCGCCCAAAATGCGCAGAATAGGCTCTAACAGCAGCAATCCACAGATAAGATAGACGAACATAAAGGCCGCGTTCAGCAGCACAGCCAGCGTAAAATAACGGCGGGCCCGTTCTCCATCCCGATTGCCCATCGCCACAGAGAACAGCACGCCGCCGCCCACGCCGAACAGCGCGCCGGTGCCGAACAGAATATTAAACAAAGGCAGCACCAGATTGAGGGCGGCAATGGCGATTTCTCCCAAGCCTTTGCCAATCATGATAGAATCGGCCAGCAGGTAAATGGAGGTCACCATGGTGGCGCTGACAGAGGGAATTAAATATTGGAAAAATAATTTGCGGGGGGAATCTTGCAGCAAATTGACTTGCATGATATAGGCTCCTCTCTTTTCAAAATCTACGACAAGTGGTATTATAAGCCTTAAAGTAGCTTGAAGGTCAAGACCTTTTATAGTTTTTTAAGAAACAGGATAGGAAAAGTAAGATGGCGTACCATAAAAGGATGTGAGAACGGGTGGAAAAATATTTTCAGATTGGCGAAATCGCTGATTTGTTACAGGTAAACCGTTCCAAGCTGCGCTTCTGGGAGCAGCAGGGTTTATTGCAGCTTGAACGGGACCAAGACAATCATTACCGGCAATATACCTTTTCCGATTTGCTGCGCGTAACCGATATTATATTTTACCGCAATCTGCATTTTTCAACCGATGAATTGCGCCAGGTATTGCAGCATTCTGTCTGCGAATTGGAGCAAAAGCTGGAAAAAAAGCAGCAGGAAATTGAGCTGGAATTGCAGGCTTTACAGCAAACGCAGCGGGAAATCAACGAGCGGCGCAATCATCTGCAGGAGGCAGCCCGTTTGCAGCAGCTGCCCGATTTGCCCGGCGTGCCCGACTTTCAGCAGGTGCGGCTGTTTCAGAGCGATAATCCCGCCGATTGGCAGCGCAGCCTATTCAATCAGTATGTGTTTATTGGTGTGCAGCAGGACGCTCAGGCGGAAATGCTTTATGGATTAGAAACCGATGACGAGCAGGCTCCTTGTATTTGGCAGCAGCAGCCCGGCAAGCAATATGTGGAGGTGTTGCTGCAATATGAAATGCAAAATCATGGGCACAACAATGCAGCGCAGCATTGCCAGCGGCTTATGGCCAAGGGTTGGCAGACTGGCGTGATTGTGTCACGCTTTTTGTTCAGCGCCCGCGGGGAGGATGGTATCGATTACGATTATCACAAGGGTTGGATTGAAGTAAAATAAAATAACTCACCCGTTAAAATAAGCCTTTGTCATTTTTATGTTGACGTGTTTTGGCCTAGGCTATTTTGCTGATAGTATCTTGCACGTGGAAAGGGTCTGTGTTATGATAAAAACGATAAAATACCTTTTAAAAGGGGGAAATCGGTATGAAGAAAAGGATTTTATTTGTTATTTTACAGCAATATGCGGACTGGGAAGCAGCCTATATCGCCTCTGCAATCACCATGTTAGGACAGGGGCAGTATGAGATAAAAACGGTATCCTTAGCGAAGGATTTTGTACAGTCAATCGGTGGCTTTCGTGTATGGCCGGATTATGATATTGCTTCTGTTCCGGAGGAATATGAAGCTTTAATCTTAATTGGCGGCATGACCTGGAGAAACGAACCTGCGCAGCAGATAAAACCGCTTGTAGCGGACTGCTACCAAAAAGGCAAAATATTAGGCGGCATTTGCGACGCTGCTGCTTTTTTGGGTACAGTCGGTATGCTGAATGATGTCCGGCACACAGGCAACGACCTTCAGGATTTAAAACAATGGGCAGGTGCTGTTTATACTGGAGAAACAAACTATGTGGCGAAACAGGCTGTGAGAGATGGAGCTATTATAACAGCCAACGGTACAGCGCCGATGGAATTTGCAAAAGAGATTTTATTGGCCTTACATGTTGCAGAGGAAGCGAAAGTAGCAGACTGGTATCAGTTCCACAAGTTGGGTTTCTATACAGCGCCTATGCCTGCCATGTAATTGCTGGCTTGGGAAATCGTTAGCAAGTATCGGTTATGATATAGGCTACAAGGTATCATGCAGAAAGGACATGTTGTATTATGAAAATAATGATTGCTTCAGATATTCACGGCTCGGTGTCCGATTGCCAGCAACTATTAGAGGCGTTTGACAGGGAGCAGGCCGATAAATTGTTATTGCTGGGCGATTTGCTCTATCATGGGCCGCGCAATCCCTTACCAGAAACCTACGCTCCCAAAGCGGTGGCGGCTCTGCTCAATGCCCGCAAGCAGCAGCTGCTATGCGTGCGGGGCAACTGCGACGGCGAGGTGGATCAGATGATGCTGGGATTTCCTATTCTGGCCGATTACTGCATTCTCTCTGCAGACAAACGGATGATATTTGCCACCCACGGCCACCATTTTAATCAAACCCAGCTGCCTATGCTGCAGCAGGGCGATGTATTGCTGCACGGGCATACTCATATAGCAGCCCTGGAGGACTGCGGCGCTTATATCTACGCCAATCCCGGTTCGGTGACCTTTCCCAAGCAGAACAGTATCCGGGGCTATTTGCTGCTGGAGGACGGCGTTCTGACGCTGAAAAGTCTGACAGGCGATGTGGTTTCGCAGTTGGTGCTGGCGGAAAGCCTTTGAAAGGAGGATCCAAGATGGGACAACGATATTATACGTTGGGCGATGGCGACGCCGTTGCCTGGGTGAGCGAGGGGGAAGCTGTTGAGGCATTGGCTGCCCTGCAGAAAAAGATAGAAGCGTCGATAATGCCCTGTTATCACTCGCTGGAGCAGTTCAAGCAATATCTGACAGAGACATTAAAGATGCAGCAAGCACCCTTAGAGGGCGAGGAACTGGAACGGCAGAAGGCCATTTATATTGTCAACCATTACCGCCATCTTTTGACCACGCCGGAGAAAAAGACGCCAAAAGACAGGTACCCGACAGAGGCGGAGATAGAAGCTTGGTGCGAAAGCATGGAGCAGCGTTTTCAAGAAGCGCTGGCCATTCCTCTGGAAACAGTCCCCATTTTGTTTTCCAAGTTTGTTTTACAGCGGGTGTTTCCCACTGGGGATACGGCGGAGATTACGGTATTATTGGAAGAACATGACTATTATTATGAAGTCGGGATGTCCTGCGGCTGTACAACACAGGAAGAACAGGAAGCGCTGCAGGCTTGCGCAGAAGCGATTCGGTGTTACAAAGGCGTTACGGCGGAGGATATTCAAAACCGTACTGCGGCCTTTCAATACCATGTACGTTATTTATTGGAACCTGAGATGGAGAAGCTGTTGGGAGAGTTGCCATAAAGTATACAATATTCCTGCTGCTGTTTTGGATGGTTCCGGTTTGTAACAGAACGATGTTTATAGTATACTGAACAATAGAGAAAAATTTATTTTGAATACGCTAGTTGGAGGGACTTATATGCTTGCAAAACAATATAAAGAGATGCTGCATCAAAAATCGGTGATTCGGGAAATTTCTGCTTACGGCGCGGAACGGGCCAAGGAAATCGGCTATGAAAATGTGTTTGATTTCAGCTTAGGCAATCCGTCGGTGCCTGCGCCGCAGATTGTCAATGAAACCATTGCCCGCCTGGCCTTAGAGGGCGACCCGTTGGCTGTGCATGGCTACAGCCCCAGTCTGGGCATTGATTTGGTGCGGCAGGCCATTGCCGATTCGCTGAATCAGCGTTTTGCCATGAATTATGGCAAGGAGCATATTTTTCCGGTATCGGGCGCGGCGGCTGCGCTGGCCCATGCCGTGCGGGCGGTTACGGAGCCGGGCGATGAAGTGCTGACCTTTGCGCCCCATTTTTCCGAATATTTCCCCTATATCAATTTAACCGGCGCCGTGTTGAAGGTGGTGCCGGCTCAGCCTGTCGATTTTCAGATTAATTTTGACGCTTTTGTGGAAATGCTCAATCCAAAAGTGATGGCTGTGCTGATTAATACGCCAAACAATCCGTCGGGCGTGGTCTATTCGGCAGAAACGCTGACCAAGCTGGCCCAGGTGTTAAAGGAGAAAGAAGCCGAATACGGCCATGACATTTATATTCTGTCCGATGAGCCCTATCGGGAAATTGTGTTTGACGGCAAAGAAGTGCCCTATACGTCCAAATTTTATGACAACACCATTTCCTGCTACTCTTTCAGCAAATCGCTGTCGCTGCCTGGGGAACGCATTGGCTATGTGGCAGTCAATCCGGCTTGTAAGGACGCCGCTCTGATTGTGGATATGTGCGGACAGATTTCCCGCGGTATTGGCCATAATTGTCCATCTTCCATCATTCAGTTGGCGGTCAGTGAATTGCTGGACTGTACCTCCGACTTGCAGGTGTATGAAACCAATATGCACATACTCTACGATGCGCTGACCGAGATGGGCTATTCCTGCGTCAAGCCCGACGGCACCTTCTACATGTTCCCCAAATCGTTGGAGCCTGATGCAGTGGCTTTCTGCAACAAGGCCAAAGAATTTGACCTGCTGCTGGTGCCCGGCGACGGCTTCGGCTGCCCCGGCCATTTCCGCATGGCCTACTGCGTGCCCACCGAAAAAGTAGAACGCTCTTTAGAAGCCTTCCGCAAGCTGGCCGACTATTATAAAAATAGATAAGCTTAGATTTCCCGAATAGATTTTTGTTTTATCACAAGCAGGGATTTATGCAGAGTTATTGTTAAGCGAGAAATAAACAGGCCTACCGCAACCGGCAATGGTGCGGCAGTCCTATTTTTATGGTCTGTATGGGGAGAAAATATAGGATCGTACAACGTCATAATGGCAATAACGCTTACATAGAGAGTCAGGTAGTCTGAAGACTAAGAACAAAAAGGGCTATCAATAATCCAAGCGCTTGTGTTTTATATTTTGATATGATAAAATAAAAACAATGAATTTAAATTTTGCCAGGGGAGTATGCTTATGCCTACAAAACTAGAACAACCGAAGAAACGCTCAGATTTACGCCTGAGATTGGGGCGTTGTTACTACGGGCTGCAGCGTAGATGGTTATGGTTGAAACTGCGCAAGCAGTTTGCGGTTACGTTACAAGAGGAGTGGCTGCCGTACTCTTATTTTTCTCATCAGACCATTCTGTTGCGGAAGCTGAAAGATGTGGATATGTGGATGCAGCAAAATAAAATTGTCAACTTAAAGCTTGCCGTGCAGCAATTAAATGGGATAATTTTACGTCCCGGTGAAATTTTCAGTTATTGGCGGTTAATCGGTAATCCTACAAGAAAAAAAGGTTATGTAGAGGGTATGATTTTGCAAAACGGCACTTTTGCGCCAGGGGTTGGCGGTGGACTGTGCCAGTTGTCCAATTTGATTTTTTGGATGACTCTGCACACGCCGCTTACGGTGGTGGAGCGGCATCGTCATGGCTATGATGTGTTTCCTGATTCTAATCGGACACAGCCCTTTGGCAGCGGCGCGACTTGTTTTTATCCCCATGGGGATTTGATGATTCAAAATAATACTGACGATACTTATCAGCTTGTGGTTCAGGTGGGCCCAGAGTATTTAGAAGGGCAATGGCGTGTGACTGCACCGCCCGCCTATCGCTATAAAATTGTAGAGCGTAATCATGAGATGCGCGGTGAGTACTGGGGCGGTTATAGCCGGCATAATGAACTGTATCAGCAGCAATATGATTTAGAAGGCAACTTGCTCCGGGAAGTTCTTGTTGTAAAAAATGCGGCACTGATGATGTACGCGCCATTTTTAGAAGCGTAGAAGCGGAACCATTGGCTGATGTTTGCTGAAGAAAGGATTTGAAATTCTATGTGATTCGTATTTGGTGGGGCTAGCTTTATTTTGGCAATGTGTAGCTTATGGTGCGCAGTCTATCGTCCGAAACTTGTTCCATGGGTATCGGTATGATCCCTTTCGTTTTTGGCGCTGATCCTTTTATCAGAGTGCGCTATGATAAAAGGATGGGTGGAATGTCAGGACTGGTCTGCCCTTTTGGATGTAGTGCCGTATATGAATGGCATTTTAACAGGCTATGTAGTTGGAATCATTCTTGTTAATATGGCTGCAATGCTGCTGTGCAGCCATGCAAAAAATCGTGAACAGTAGTGTTTTTATTAGTTGGAGGAATGCAGATGAAACGTAAAGCGGTTTTGATTGATGAAAAAGACAATGTGCTGACGGTGTTAGATCCGGTGGCAGCCGGTGAATGGGTCAGCACTGGTGGAGAAGAGCTTCTGGCTGTGGAGAAAATTCCCCAATATCATAAAATTGCCCGCCGGGAGATAAAAAGGGGGCAGCCGATTTATAAATACGGACAGCCTATGGGCTACGCCACAGCGGATATTGCGACAGGACAGTGGGTGCATACCCATAATACCGCCAGTGAACAGCCGGAGGGAGATGGACAACATGCTGGAATTTATGGGCTATAAGCGACCCGATGGTACGGTGGGTGTGCGCAATCATGTCTTGATTATTCCTACCTGTGCCTGTTCTGCCGACGTGGCTGGACTGATTGGCCGGGACTTATGCGGGGCGGTAGTGCTGCATAACCAAAACGGTTGCGGTCAGGTGGCTGGCGATTCGGCTATGACCTTAAAGCTGCTGGCTGGTTTGGCGGCTAATGCTAATGTGTATGGCGTGCTGTTGGTGGGATTAGGCTGTGAACAGCTCCATTGGCAGCTAGTGAAGGAAGCTATCCGGCTGCGTACTCAAAAGCCGGTGGAGGCGGTGGAAATTCAACAGTGTGGCGGCGTGCTGCGCACTGTGGCTGCAGGAAAAAGGTTGGCTGAAAATTTATTGGCCCAAGCGGCCTCGTGTAAGCGGGAGCCTTGTCCCATATCCGACCTCATCGTCGGTACCAATTGCGGCGGCTCCGACCCTACCTCTGGGTTGTCGGCCAATTTGGTGATTGGCTATGTGTGCGACCGTCTGGCCGAT
>CABQBF010000104.1 GCA_902462325.1 uncultured Peptococcaceae bacterium | reverse complement strand
TTTCTGAAAAATATATCTAAATCTTTTCAAAAATCATCTTGACATATCACCAGATCTTGACATATCACCAGATTGCTCTTTTCTATTTGTCAATGACTGTCCGTTCCATTCGTAATATAATTTCACTTTATTATACCTTATCCCGTAAAAAATTTCCAATCAAATATTCCACAAAATTCTCTGCCAACCAGACCATTTTCTACAAGAACCGACTGCATTCTACCAAGAAATATCATACCATAGAAAACTTTTTTCGGCATAATGGACAAAAAAATGCCGGAGCGGCAGGCTTTCCCTGCCTTCTCCAGCATTTCCATCGCTAGCACTGTCAAACAACAGTCTATCGCTTGTCCTTATGTTACCGTAAATTGATTGGCAAACCAGCAGCTTTTTACACTACGCTATTTTTGTAATCCCAATGTGGCTGCAGTAGAAGCCTGAATTTCTCTAAACAGCTCTGGATTTTGCTCCAGCGAAATACCGAAAGATGGAATCATCTCTTTGATTTTAGGCTGCCACTGGGCAAATTCCTGCGGGAAGCAACGCTGCAGCACATCCAGCATAGCGTGTACTGCCGTGGAAGCCCCCGGAGAAGCGCCCAACAACGCAGCTACCGAACCATCAGCCGAAGTAACCACTTCGGTGCCAAACTGCAAAGTGCCCTTGCCGCCTTCTTTGGTATCCTTAATCACCTGCACCCGCTGACCAGCCACCAACAGCTCCCAATCCTCCAGCTTAGCGGTAGGCACAAACACCTGCAGTTCTTTTAAACGCTGCTTATCGTTTAATAACAACTGCTGAATTAAATATTTTTCCAGACCAAATTCCTTTAGACCTGCCATTATCATCGTTAAAAGGTTATGCGGCTTCACAGAGAGAATGAGGTCAAACAAAGAACCGTTTTTCAAGAACTTCGGCGAAAAACCGGCAAAAGGCCCAAACAACAACGATTCCTCACCGTCAATATAGCGGGTGTCCAAATGGGGGACCGACATTGGAGGCGCGCCCACTTTCGCTTTGCTATATACCTTTGCATGGTGCTTCTTCACAATTTCTGGATTTTTACATACCATAAACAAACCGCTGATTGGGAAGCCGCCGATACCCTTTCCTTCGGTAATGCCCGATTTCTGCAAAATAGGCAGACTACCGCCGCCAGCGCCGATAAAGACAAACTTGGCAGTATGGACTTCGGTGCGGTGCTTCTTGCCGTTGCGCACCTTTAATTCCCACAGACCATCGCCATTGCGGGTCATATTTTTTACAGTGCATTGATAACATACATCCACACCATTTGCTGCCAAATTGGCAACCAACATACGGGTCAGCGCACCAAAGTTGACATCGGTTCCGGCTTCACTGCGGGTTGCTGCAATGGGGTCGGTGCTGGTGTGTCCTTCCATAATCAACGGCACCCATTCTTTTAACTTTTCTCTATCTTCTGTATATTCCATGCCCTGAAACAGCGGATGCTGGGATAACGCTGCATAACGCTTTCTCAGAAAATTGACATTTTTTTCGCCTTCCACCAGGCTCATATGCGGAATCGGCATGATGAAATCCTGCGGATTTTGCAAAAGCCCTTCCTTTACTAAATAGGACCAAAACTGGCGGGATAGCTGGAACTGCTCATTGATACGCACAGCTTTGGAAATATCCATAGTGCCATCTTTTTTCTCTACCGTATAATTCAGCTCACACAAAGCATTATGGCCTGTCCCTGCATTATTCCACTCGTTGGTACTTTCTTCCCCAGCACCGGACAACTTTTCTAAAATTGTAATATTCCAATCCGGCGCTAATTCTTTGAGCATAGCGCCCAACGTAGCGCTCATCACGCCAGCGCCAATCAAAATAACATCTGACTTTTTCTCTTTCCCCATAATCCACCCATTCTCTCTAAAGATAGTATCTGCCGGAGACTTTCCGGCTGCTGCTAACAAATTATAAGAAATTCTATATGATTGAATATCATACTACAAAGTTATTTTCTTGTAAAGTACGACAAAATGCACAACAACCAAGTTTTTTATGACAACGCCCTAGCAAAACACCTGCCAACTCGCAGCAAACAAACCGGTCAGTTAGTCTTCCCGATATTGGGCTACACCCTGCTCGTATAAATTGCCGCCCTGACAGTCAATGGCCACAATACAGGGCAGATTTTCCACCTCTAAGCGGCGGATAGCACAGGTGCCCAATTCCGCATAAGCAATCACTTCCGCCTTTTTCACCGCATGAGAAATGGCTACGCCGGTACCGCCAATGGCAGCCAAATAGACGGCAGTCTGCTCCTTCATGGCGTCTATTACGTCCTGGCTGCGGGGACCTTTCCCCAACATACCCTTCAAACCGGCTTGACGAATTAGCATCGGCGCATAGCTATCCATACGGCTGCTGGTGGTAGGACCGCAGGAACCGATAGGTTGACCCGGTTTGGCCGGCGCCGGTCCCACATAATAAATCAACTGATTTCGTAAATCCACCGGCAACTCTTTACCGGCGGCCAATGTTTCTGTCAATAACTTATGAGCCTTATCCCGCGCCGTATAAATGACACCGGATAACATCACGCTGTCGCCTGCGTGTAAATCCTGAATGGCCTCCTTGGTCAGAGGCGTTGTCAATTTTTTGATTTCTCCCATGTCTGCCGCCTCCTTATAAAACGATTTCCTTGTGCCGCGCCGCATGACAGTTAATATTCACTGCCACCGGCAGCATGGCGATATGGGTTGGATAATATTCAATATGCACCGCCAGCGCCGTCACACGGCCGCCTAACCCCTGGGGGCCGATGCCCATCTTATTGATAGCCGTTAATAATTCTTCTTCCAATTTCGCATAAAGGGGATTGGCATTTTTGGAGCCTATTTCCCGCGTCAGCGCCTCCTTAGCCAGCATAGGCGCCTTTTCCATGGTGCCGCCTACGCCGATCCCCACCACAATGGGCGGACAAGGATTGCCGCCAGCTTTACGCACCGTATCCAAAATAAACTGCTTCGCGCCCTCCAAACCGTCGGCAGGCTTCAGCATTTTCACTGCGCCCATATTTTCGCTGCCAGCGCCTTTCGGCACTACCATAATATGCAGTCCATCGCCGGGCACAATTTCCGTGTGTATGACAGCCGGCGTGTTGTCACCGGTATTATCCCGGCTAAACAACGGCTCCATCACTACCGATTTCCGCAGATAGCCTTCTTCGTAACCTTGCCGCACACCTTCATTGACTGCGTCGGTCAAACTGCCGCCGGTGATATAAACCTCCTGCCCTACCCGCAGATAAATAACGGCAATTCCGGTATCCTGACACATGGCCTGCCGGCTTTCTCTGGCCATCTGACAATTTTGCAGAATCTGTTCTAGGCAATACTGACCAAAGGAAGATTCTTCCCGTTTTAGGCCATCCTGCAGCGCCTGCTCCACATCGGCAGGTAAATCATAGCTGACATCCATACAAAGCTGCCGTACAGCAGCGGTAATCTCCTGCACAGAAATTTCTTTCATGCTCTGCTTCCCCCAATTTTTTCTGTCTGTTGCACCCAACAACAGCATGTTATTTTCAGTTCTGTTCCTTATTATACACACTTCTGTACCATTCGTCACGAAAAAATCTTTTTGTTCTTCTCTTTTCCGCAGATCCTTTATCCAGCAGACGTTTCTTGGCATCGTTTTCCGAATCACCGGCCATCATGCAGCGTAAACCCCTTTTTGTCATCGGCCTGTAATAAAATGGCCCCTTGCCAATCGGTGCGCTGCCAACCAATCTGCCTTTGCTGCAACAACTGCAATACCTCCTGATGGGGATGGCCATAGCTGTTGTTATATCCGGCAGAAATCATAGCCTGCTGAACCCCTTTCATTTTTAAAGCATCGTATAAGGCTTCATCGGCCGAGTAGCGGCTGCCATGGTGGGGAACCGTCCAAACAGTAATTTGTTTCTGACAATGGACAAAAGCTTCCACCCCTTGTAAGGACAAATCACCGGGAAAGGCGATTGTTGCCCATGGCAACTGTAATAGAGCCGTCAATTCCCGACTATTCTCACTCTGCCCGTTGTCGTCATACACCTGCAGTTGTACGGCGCCCTCCTGCAAATGAAGCACTGCACTTTCGGTAATCGCTTTTATGTCCGTTCCTGCCTTTTGCGCCGCCCAGAACAGCGGCTGTATGGACTCCCGCTGTAACTGTCCTTTCTCGGCGCAAATATACTGAACCGCCACACCTTCCAATACCTGCGGCAAACCGGCAATGTGGTCCGTATCGCCATGGGAAAGAACTACTGCCTGCACCCGATTGACGCCATACCAAGCCAAACAACTTGCCAACTCCCGCTCTTTGGCGCCGCCGTCAAAAATCACCACTTCCCCGGCCGCTGTACGCAGCACCGCGCAGCTCCCCTGACCGGCATCCAGATATAACAGCTCATCCGCCAAAGGCGGCTTAGGCCAGCAAAGGCCGACAATGGTCAGGCACAACCCTAAAAGGGCCAAGTAAACCGGAACAGATTTTTGCTGCTTTCTTTGCAGTAGCCGCCACAGCAGAAACAGAACAAGCCCATACAGCGCCAGCGCCAGCCAACCGGGCCGCCCAATAAAATATTGTCCGCCGCCTGCACAGCCAGCCAACAGATTGGCGCTCCACGCTAACAGTTGCAGCAACAGCCCCACCGGCAGAAAGAAAACAGTACCTGCCATCGGCAAGAACCAAGTAAAAAGCAACGCCAGTAGCAACAGCGGCACCACAATGGCAACCAACGGTACCAGTAAAAAATTACAGAACGGAGAAAAAACGGACAAACTGTAGAAATGCCACGCACCTAGCGGCAGACTGCCCAGATAGGCGGCAAGCACGACGGCCACACTATCCCGCAGCCAGCGCCAGCCAATCCACTGCAGCCTTCGCTGCAAAGGGCCGACGAATACCAGCAGCGATAAGGTAACGCCGAAAGATAGCTGAAATCCGGCTTGGAACAGCAAAAAAGGATTGTCCAGCAACAGCAGCAGCGCTGCCGCCGCCAGAAAGTCCGTACCATTTACCGGCCGCAACAACCGCTGAGCCAATCCTGCCAGCAGAAGCATGGCGGCGGCCCGCAAAGCGGAAGGCGGAAACCCCACCAGCAGGCAATAAAAGGACACTCCGCCCAATAGCAGCAACAAGGCCAGCCAAGAACGCTCTCCACCTAACCAACGCAGCACCAGCAGCAACAGCCCGCCCACAAAGCCAACATGCAGACCCGACACCGCAAAGATGTGGCCTATGCCCATGCGCTGTGTCAATCGGTAAAACGCCGGCTCCAAGCGCTGCTTCTCACCTAACAGCAAGGCCAGCGCCAGCCCGGCCTCTTTCGGCGGCAAAAACTGCTCTGCCGTTTTCGTCATAAATTGCTGCACTTGCCAAGCCCGTCGCCAGATACCCCGCGGCCCGTCCAGCATCGTCACCTCTTCTGCCAGCAGCTTACAAGAAACCCCTTTGCCATAGAACCACTGCCGTTCATCAAAGCCGCCAGGATTGCGCTGTCCCTGGGGCAGCAGCAACAGGCCTTTCACCTGCAGCCGAGTACCGGCCGGATACCAGATAGTAGAACTGCGATCGGAACTATCTGCTGCGCCAAAACCAGGAACCGCTACATACAACTTTACGCCCGCCAACGATGACGGTCCGGTCGCGGCCCCTTCACTGTGAAACCAGAAATAGCCCTGCCCGCTGCGGCTTTCCAGCACCGTACCAGAAAGGGTCACCGTCTGTCCTATTTGCTGCGGCACAAAGGAAAGTTTCTGCATTTGTTCCGCCATCATACCCATTCCCAGCAGAAACAACAACAGAAACACCATGCCTTCCTTCCGTCCGTAATAGCAGCTCCTTGCCAGCAACGCGCAACCCACTGCCGTAACCGCCAGACACCCAAGGGGCTGCTGCGCCCAAACCAGCACACAGCCGCAGATAAAACCAGTTGCCGCCCAGACCATTCTGTGCCGCTGGAAATAATATCTATCAGCAATCATTATTCCAAAACTCCTTTACAAATCCACGCAAAAAATCTATACTAAAAGTAATCTATTTGATTAGCCGTTGGGCGCCAGCAAAACGGCTACTGAAAAGGATGCAAATTGAATATGTGACCACACCTATACCAAGGGAATATTCCTGAGGGACGGGGAACGGATAAACAGCACGGTTTGTTTTTACAAGGAAATATTTTTTCGCATCAGTATGGCATTCGCTATCGGCTTTTGTGATTTCTGTGCCTTCCTTTTGCAAACCAATTGCTTGTTGCTATTGTAAAATCGGCTCCCCGAGTTCCACCGGAATTCGGGGATTTTTTTATCCTTCCCAATTTTTCGTAAAGGAGTTGGAAAAATGGAAAAACGGATTGGCTTCATCGGCGTCATTGTCGAAGAAAAGGGCCACATCAAAGAATTAAACGATTTACTCAGTCAATATGGTCACCTAATTGTAGGACGGATGGGTATTCCACATCACGGCGCAGTGAATGTGATTGTCGTGATTATTGAAGGCAACAACGATGAAATCGGCGCCCTCACTGGAAAATTAGGCAGTATCAAAGGCGTGATGGTGCGCTCAGCGCTCAGCAACTATACCATCACAGAGGAAATCCTATGAACCCACCTATCTCTGCGCTCTTAGAAAAGGCGCGCCACACATCCGATTTAAGCCACGAAGAACTGGTACGGCTGCTCTCCCTGTCTGACACGGAGCTTCCCGCCCTGATGGCAGCAGCCGATGAAGTACGGCAGAAAACGGTAGGAAACCAGGTTCATCTGCGCGGCATTATCGAATTTTCAAACTATTGTAAGCAGCACTGCTGCTACTGTGGCCTGCGGGCCGACAACGGCGCTATCGGACGCTACCGGCTCACAGCGGAGCAAATTTTAGAAACCGCCGCCTTAGCAGCCCAGACCGGCTACCGCACCCTAGTGTTGCAAAGCGGAGAAGACCCGCTCATCCCAGTAGAAACCATTGCAGAGTTGACCAGAGCAATTAAAAAATTAGGCATGGCTATCACCCTCTCTTGCGGTGAGCGCAGCTATGCAGTTTATCAGCTCTGGCAAGAAGCCGGCGCCGACCGCTATTTAATCAAGCAAGAAACAGCAGACCCGGCCTTGTATCGCTGCATTCGCCCCGGTCACACCCTGCAGGAACGGCTACAATGCCAGCACTGGCTCAAAGAACTGGGCTATCAGGTAGGCTCGGGCTGCATGATTGGTCTTCCTGGTCAGACCGTAGAAATTCTGGCCAGAGATTTAGAGCTGATGAAGGAAATGCAGATTGACATGAGCGGTATGGGGCCCTTTATCCCCCACGGACAAACGCCGCTGAAAAACAGCATAGCAGGCAGCGTTTCCATGACGCTAAAAATGCTGGCCACAGCCCGTTTATATATGCCCTGGCTTCTGCTGCCCGCTACAACTTCGCTGGCTACGCTCCATCCTCAGGGACGGGAACTGGCGCTGCGGGCCGGCGCCAATGTCATCATGCCCAACGTCAGTCCAGAAGAATTCCGCAGCCTGTATCAAATTTATCCAGGCAAGCTGAATACCCACGATTCCATAGTGGAATACCGCAAAAAAATTACAGAGCTCATTGAGGCGGAAGGACGCACTGTCGCCACCGATTTCGGACACAGCATGCATCCCGCCTTTCATCAATAAGGAGGTTTTTTACCATGTATAATCCAAAATCAACCGTTGCCACCGAATTTATCGACGACCAAGAAATCCGTGATTCTCTGGCCTACGCCCAGGAAAACAAACACAACTACACATTAATCGACTCGCTCATTGAACGGGCCGCCGACTGTAAAGGCTTAAGCCACAGAGAAGCCGCTGTGCTTTTGGAATGCGATATTCCGGAGCTGAACGAAAAAATGTTCACACTGGCCAAAAAAATCAAACAGGAAATCTATGGGGACCGTATCGTATTGTTTGCACCGCTGTATTTGTCCAACTATTGCGTCAATGGCTGCGTATACTGTCCATACCATGGACCGAACAAACACATCACTCGCAAAAAGCTGACCAGAGAAGAAATCATTCAGGAAGTCATCGCCCTGCAGGATATGGGCCATAAACGTCTGGCTTTAGAAGCAGGGGAAGATCCGGTAAACAACCCCATCGAATACATTCTGGACTGCATTGACGCCGTTTACAGCGTCAAACATAAAAACGGCGCCATTCGCCGCGTCAATGTCAACATTGCCGCCACCACGGTAGAAAACTACCGCAAACTGAAAGAAGCCGGCATCGGCACCTATATCCTGTTCCAGGAAACCTACAACAAAGAAAGCTACGAACAGCTCCATCCCTTCGGGCCAAAATCGGACTACGCTTATCATACCGAAGCCATGGACCGGGCTATGCAGGGCGGCATTGACGACGTCGGCTGCGGCGTGCTGTTTGGCTTGAACATGTACCGTTACGACTTTGTCGGCATTCTGATGCACGCCGAACATCTGGAAGCCGTTTACGGCGTAGGGCCTCATACCATCAGCGTACCCCGTATCTGTCCAGCCGATGACATCGACCCAGGCACTTTCAGCAATGCCATTGACGACGATACCTTTGCCAAAATCGTAGCGGTACTGCGTATCGCCGTGCCATACACCGGCATGATTGTCTCCACCCGCGAATCGCAGAAATCCAGAGAACGGGTTTTGGATTTGGGCATCTCCCAAATTTCCGGCGGCTCCCGCACCAGCGTAGGCGGCTACACCGAAGATGTTCGTCCAGAAGATACCACCCAGTTTGACGTCAGCGATACCCGCAGCCTGGACGAAGTTATGAAATGGCTGTTGGAAACCGGCTATGTGCCCAGTTTCTGCACCGCTTGCTACCGGGCAGGCCGTACCGGCGACCGCTTTATGGAATTTGCCAAAACCGGACAAATTCACAACTTCTGCCATCCTAACGCTTTGATGACCTTGAAAGAATATCTGGAAGACTACGCTTCCCCAGAAACCAAAGCCATCGGCGATCAAGTCATTGCAGAACAGTTACCCAAAATTACCGACCCAACCAAACACAGAATCTGTGCTGAAAACTTAAAGAAAATTGAAGAAGGACAGCGCGACTTCCGGTTCTAAGGAATTGCCAGACTGCAAGCCGCTGCAAAAAGCAGAGGCTTGCAGTTGATAAGCGACGCTAGACTGCCGCGGAA